>NZ_JARWBG010000039.1:0-66028 GCF_029846775.1 Streptomyces chengmaiensis | reverse complement strand
CCCCGCCGCCTGCCGGGCGGCGGCCGGGTCCCGCCCTTGCCGGGCATCCGCGGCGGAGTCCCCGGCGGCCGCCGCCCTGCGGGCCGACGCGGGCTGCCCCGCAGACCCGGGCTCGCCTCCGGTGACCGCCGCCTGCCGGGCAGCCGGGTGCGGCCTCTGGGCGGGCGCGGCGGACTCCCCGGGAGGCGACTGCTGGTCGGCGGACGCCGCCCGACGCGGGGGCTCCCCGCCGGGCGTGGGCTGCCTCGTCGGCCCGGCTTGCTTTATGGGTGCCGGCTGCTGCCGTGTCGTCGCGTTCCGGCGGTCGGGCGCCGCCGAACGTCCGGCGCCGGTCGTCGGGCCGGCGGGAGGAGTCTTCCGCACCGGCTCGGGCTCGCCGGTCGTTGCCGACCGACCGGAAGACGCGGGCGTAGCCGCAGGCGCAGCCTGCGCCGTGGCGGACCGCCCGGCAGGCGCAGGCTCGGCCGCAGGCACGGCCCGCCCCGCGGGGGCGGGCCGCCCGACCGATACGGGCTCGCCGACGGTCGCCGACCGACCGGAAGACACGGGCGTAGCCGCAGGCGCAGCCTGCGCCGTGGCGGACCGCCCGGCAGGCGCAGGCTCGGCCGCAGGCACGGCCCGCCCCGCGGGGGCGGGCCGCCCGACCGATACGGGCTCGCCGACGGTCGCCGACCGACCGGAAGACACGGGCGTAGCCGCAGGCGCAGCCTGCGCCGTGGCGGACCGCCCGGCAGGCGCAGGCTCGGCCGCAGGCACGGCCCGCCCCGCGGGCGCGGGCCGCCCGACCGATACGGGCTCGCCGACGGTCGCCGACCGACCGGAAGACGCCAGCGTGGCCGCAGGCGCAGCCTGCGCGGTGGGCGCGCGGCGACGGGACGCCGCGGGGCGTCCGGTGGGCGCGGGGCGACGGGTCCGGGTCGTCTGGGCGGCCACGGCCTTCTGCAGTCTGCTCTGCGCGGGCGCCCGCCAGATGTGGCAGATGGCCAGGGCCAGTGCGTCGGCCGCGTCGGCGGGCCTGGGCAGGGCGTCCAGCCGGAGCAGCCGGGTCACCATCTGGCCGACCTGCGCCTTGTCGGCGCGGCCGCTGCCGGTGACGGCGGCCTTGACCTCGCTGGGGGTGTGCAGCGCGACCGGCAGTCCGCGGCGCGATGCGCACAGCAGGGCGATGGCGCTGGCCTGGGCGGTGCCCATGACCGTGCGCACATTGTGCTGGCTGAACACCCGCTCCACCGCGACCACATCGGGCCGGTGCTCGTCCAGCCACTCCTCGATGCCGCGCTCGACGGCGACGAGACGGCTGCCGAGGTCGGCGTCGGCAGGGGTGCGCACAACGCCGACGCCTCGCATGGCCAGCGGACGGCCTGCCACCCCTTCGACCACCCCGACGCCGCACCGGGTCAGCCCCGGGTCCACCCCGAGAACGCGCACGTGCCCCTCCCTCCATCTGTTCGTGCAGGCTATCGCCCGGCACTGACAACGGACGGGCCGACGGGGGTGTGTCCCGTCGGCCCGTCCGTCGTCGGCGTGCGAAGCCCGTGTTCGAGGCTCCGCGTATGAAGAATCCGCGTATGAAGCAGAGTCAGGCGTCGACCTTCGCCATGATGTCGTCGGCGACGTCGAAGTTGGCGAAGACGTTCTGCACGTCGTCGCTGTCCTCCAGCGCGTCGATCAGCTTGAAGATCTTCCGCGCACCCTCCTCGTCCAGCTCGACCTGCATGGTCGGGACAAAGCTGGCCTCGGCCGACTCGTAGTCGATGCCGGCCTCCTGGAGCGCGGTGCGGACCGCGACCAGGTCGGTGGCCTCGCTGATGACCTCGAAGCTCTCGCCGAGGTCGTTGACCTCCTCGGCGCCCGCGTCCAGCACCGCGCCGAGCACATCGTCCTCGGTCAGCTCGCCCTTGGGCAGCACCACGACGCCCTTGCGGTTGAACAGGTACGACACCGAGCCCGGGTCGGCCATCGAGCCGCCGTTGCGGGTCATCGCCACGCGCACGTCGGAGGCGGCGCGGTTGCGGTTGTCGGTGAGGCACTCGACGAGCACCGCGACGCCGTTCGGGCCGTAGCCCTCGTACATGATCGTCTCGTAGTCGACGCCGCCGCCCTCAAGGCCGCCGCCGCGCTTGACCGCCGAGTCGATGTTCTTGTTCGGAACCGACTGCTTCTTGGCCTTCTGGATGGCGTCGTACAGCGTCGGGTTGCCGTCCGGGTCGGCCCCGCCGGTGCGGGCCGCGACCTCGATGTTCTTGATCAGCTTCGCGAAGAGCTTGCCGCGCTTGGCGTCGATCACGGCCTTCTTGTGCTTCGTCGTAGCCCATTTAGAGTGGCCGGACATCTGCCTGTCTCCTTCGCGTTACCCAACCTGCTGCGTTCGCCAGAGATCCTACCGGGATGCGCTCAGCCCGCTGCGCGCACCATCTCCGCGAACAGCGCGTGCAGCCGGTGGTCGCCGGTCAGTTCGGGGTGGAACGAGGTCGCCAGGACGTTGCCCTGGCGCACGGCGACGATATGGCCGTCGTACTCGGCGAGCACCTCGGCCGCGGCGCCCACGGACTCCACCCACGGGGCGCGGATGAAGACGCCCTCGACCGGGCCGCCCGGGACGCCCGCGACCTCGACGGCCGCCTCGAAGGACTCGTTCTGACGCCCGAAGGCGTTCCGGCGGACGATCATATCGATGCCGCCGAAGGTCTCCTGGCCGGAGCGGGGGTCGAGGATCTTGTCCGCGAGCATGATCAGTCCGGCGCAGGTGCCGTACACCGGCATGCCCGACCTGATGCGCTCACGGAGCGGCTCCGCCATGCCGAACAGCGCGGCCAGCTTGGACATCGTGGTCGACTCACCGCCGGGTATCACCAGCGCGTCGACCTCGGCCAGCTCCTCGGGGCGCCTGACCGGCCTGGCCACGGCGTCCGCCGCGGCCAGGGCGACCAGATGCTCCCGGACGTCGCCCTGGAGGGCCAGGACTCCGATGACGGGGGTGCTCATGGACGCTTACCAGCCGCGGTTGGCGTAGCGCTCGGCCTCGGGCAGGGTGTCGCAGTTGATGCCCACCATGGCCTCGCCCAGGTTCCGCGACGCATCCGCGATGATCTTCGGGTCGTCGTAGAAGGTGGTGGCCTTCACGATCGCGGCGGCGCGCTTGGCCGGGTCGCCGGACTTGAAGATGCCGGAGCCGACGAAGACGCCCTCGGCGCCGAGCTGGCGCATCAGCGCGGCGTCGGCCGGGGTGGCCACACCGCCCGCGGAGAACAGCACGACCGGCAGCTTGCCCAGCTCGGCGGCCTCCTTGACCAGCTCGTACGGGGCGCGCAGCTCCTTGGCGGCGGCGTACAGCTCGTGGTTGTCCAGGGCCCGCAGCCGGCCGATCTCGTTCTTGATCTGGCGCAGGTGGCGGACGGCCTCCACGACGTTGCCGGTGCCGGCCTCGCCCTTGGAGCGGATCATCGCCGCGCCCTCGGCGATACGGCGCAGGGCCTCGCCCAGGTTGGTGGCGCCGCACACGAACGGGGTGGTGAAGGCCCACTTGTCGGAGTGGTTGACCTCGTCGGCGGGGGTGAGCACCTCGGACTCGTCGATGTAGTCGACGCCGAGGGACTGCAGCACCTGCGCCTCGACGAAGTGCCCGATCCGGGACTTGGCCATGACCGGGATCGACACGGCGTCGATGATGCCTTCGATCATGTCCGGGTCGGACATCCGGGCCACCCCGCCGTCCTTGCGGATGTCGGCCGGGACGCGCTCCAGCGCCATGACGGCGACCGCGCCCGCATCCTCGGCGATCTTGGCCTGCTCGGGGGTGACCACGTCCATGATCACACCGCCCTTGAGCTGCTCGGCCATGCCGCGCTTGACGCGCGCAGTGCCAGTCGCCGGGGTGTCAGCGGCCTGCGGGGTGGTGGACTGCGTGGACACGGAGGACCTCACTCGATGAAGACGGTGTGTTGCCTCCCTGATGCAACATGTGCCCCCCGGTCCACGACAAGGGCCAATGATGACCCGGTGGATCGTTTTGCCCCGGGTCAGGCAGCGCGGTCCGCGAGCGCCGCCGGGGGCTCGTCGTCCATCTCGAACGCCATCGGGAACGGGGCGTGGCCGGCGAGCCTGAACCAGCGGACCTTGCGGTGGCGGCGGAGAGCACGGGCCGCGCGGACGGCGTCGTTGTGGAACCGGCGGGCCATGGGGACCCGGCGCACCGCCTGTGCGAGCTCGCCCGCGGCCTCCTCGCCGCCCGGGACCTCCCGGACCGCCTCCACCTGCTCCGGCTCCCCGAACACCGCCCGCAGCGCGGCGCTCAGCTCGCTCTCCGCGACCTCGCGCTGCTCCTCCTCCGCCTGGCGGGCGGCGTGCGCGGCCTCGTACAGCACGATGGACGCGGCGGGGTCGAGCACGCCGGCGGTGGCCAGCTCCTGGGTGACCGAGGCGCGCCGCAGCAGCTGCGCGTCGAGGGCGGCGCGGGCGGCGTCGATGCGGGCGTGCAGCCGGTCGAGGCGTCCTGCGGTCCAGCTCAGATACAGGCCGATGGCCACGAGGGCGACGAGGATCCAGATCAGGGTTGCGGTCACGGCGGCCAAAGATACCGGTGCCGGTGCGGCCCCCTGTCAGGCCCGGGCCCCTGGAGCCCGGGCTCTTCGCAGGCCATGCGCACGGGCGCGGGTTCCCCTCGCGGGGACTTCTCCCCTGCCCCGCCCTTTCCCGAAACCCGGGCTCCGCCCCGGACCCCGTTGTACGGGGGCTCCGCCCCGGGACCCCCGCGCCTCAAACTCCCCCAGCTGCCTCCCCCGGGCTCCTCCCTCAGACTCCTCCCCCAGCTACCGCTGGGAGGTGCCCCCACGGAGGTGCCCCCGGGCCAGGCTGGATGGTGCGGGTTCAGTGCCTCGCTTGAAGGCCGTACCGGGATCTGGGGCGGAACCCCGCCCTTTCGGGGGTGCTCGGGCGGGGCCCCAGCCCGGCCCCGAGGTCAGTCGCGGGCCAGACCGAACCGCGCGCGGAAGCCCGTGCGTTCGTCCGCGGCGACCGAGGCCGCACCGTCCGTCACCGTCTCGTAGACCGCCAGGATGTCCGTGCCCACCGTCGACCAGTCGAAGCGCCGCACATGCGCGCTCCCCCGCTTCCGCAGCTCTGCTCGCCGCGCCGGATCGCGCAGCAGGGCGACAGCCGCGTCGGCCAGCGCGTCCGCGTCCTCGTTGGCGAAGAGCTCGCCGGCCGCTCCCTGGTCGAGGACCTGGGCGAACGCGTCGAGGTCCGCGGCGAGCACCGGCGCGCCCGCCGACATCGCCTCGACCAGGATGATGCCGAAGCTCTCCCCACCCGTGTTGGGAGCCACGTACACGTCCACGCTCCGCAGCAGCCGGGCCTTGTCCTCGTCGCTGACCATCCCTAGGAACTCCACCCGCTCGCGCATCTCCCGCGGCAGCGTCGCGACGGCCTCCTCCTCGTCGCCGCGCCCCGCGACCAGCAACCGGGCCTGAGGGCAGGCCTCCAGGATCCGGGGAAGGGCCTTCATCAGCACCGGCAGCCCCTTGCGGGGCTCGTCGATACGGCCGATGAAGCCGATAGTGTGCCCCTGCCACTCCGCCTTCGGCTCGGCCTTCTCAAAGAAGGCGACGTCCACCCCGTTCGGGATGACCACCGCGTCACCGCCCAGATGCTCCACCAGCGTGCGCCGCGCGTACTCGCTGACCGCGATCCGCGCGCTGATCTTCTCCAGCGCGGGCTGAAGGATCGGATATGCGGCGATCATCGCGCGGGAGCGGGGATTCGAGGTGTGGAAGGTGGCCACGATCGGGCCCTGCGCCGCCCAGCAGCTCAGCAGCCCCAGCGACGGCGAGGCCGGCTCGTGGATGTGGATGACGTCGAACGTGCCGGTCTGCAGCCAGCGTCGCACCCGCGCCGCCGACAGAAAGCCGAAGTTCAGCCGCGCGACCGATCCGTTGTACGGCACGGGCACCGCCCGGCCCGCCGAGACGACGTACGGCGGCAGCGGCGTGTCGTCGTCCGCGGGCGCCAGCACGGACACCTGGTGACCGAGGCGGATCAGATGCTCCGCCAGGTCCCGGATATGGAACTGGACGCCGCCCGGCACATCCCACGAGTAGGGGCAGACGATGCCGATCCTCACAGCGACCCCTGTCCCCGGTCGGGATCGAGATCCGCAAGCCACAGCCGCTGCAGCATGTGCCAGTCCTCCGGGTGGTCCGCGATGCCCGTGGCGAAGACGTCCGCCAGCGCCTGTGTCATGACGGCCGTCTTCTCGGCCCGGGTACCCGTCCGAGGCACCTCGACGGGGGGATGCACCCGGCCCCGCATCACCGGCGGCTCGTCGTAGAAGAGCGTGACCGGCAGCAGCAGCGCCCCCGTCTGCTGCGCCAGCATCGCGGGTCCGGCCGGCATCCGCGCCGTGTCACCGAAGAACTTCACCTCCACGCCGGACGCCGACAGATCACGGTCCGCGACCAGGCACACCAGGCCGCCTGCGCGCAGCCGCCGCGCCAGCGTCCCGAACGCCGACCCTCCGGTGTGCGGCAGCACCTCCATGCCGAGGCTCTCGCGGTACGCCACGAACCGGTCGTACAGCGACTCCGGCCGCAGCCGCTCGGCCACCGTCGTGAACGGCACACCCAGGGCGCGGGTGACCCAGACGCCCGCGAGGTCCCAGTTCGCCAGGTGCGGCAGCGCCAGTATCACCCCGTTCCCCGCGGCCAGCCCGTCGGTCAGATGGTGCACATCCTTCGGCTGGAAAGCGTCCCCGACCCGCTCCGCGCTCCACGCGGGCAGCCGGAAGGACTCCATCCAGTAGCGCATGTACGAGCGCATCCCGGCCTGCGACAGCTCAGCCAGCCGCGCCGGGCCGGCATCGGGAACCACACGCGCCAGATTGGACTCCAGACGCAGCACGCTCTTCCCGCGCCGCTTCCACACCGTGTCGGCGATGCTCCGGCCCAGCCGGGCGGCCGCAGGCTCGGGCAGCTTCTTCACCGTGCTCCAGCCGAGCCCGTACAGCGCGTCTGTCACCCGCTCACGCGCCGTGTGCCGTTCTCCGCGCTCCCCGTGGTCCCGCGTCATGTCGTCTCAGCCCCGCTCCCCTGCGCGGCGTCCGCACCGGACTGGGCGTCCGCCTCGGCAGCCTCTCGGCGCACCGTCACCACGCGCTGCCCGAGCGTCACCAGCGAGCCCGCGGCCACCAGCCACAGAGCGATCGGCAGCAGCACGTCGATCCCGGGCACCCCGAACTTGTGCAGCCCCGCGAAACCCGCGGCGACCAGCGAGATCACCAGTCGCTCCGCCCGCTCCACCAGGCCGTTCACGGCGACCGGCAGACCGATCGACTCACCGCGCGCCTTCGTGTACGACACGACCTGCCCGCTCGCCAGACAGAAGATGGCGACGGCACACAACACATTGTCGTCCCCCGAGCCCGCATACCAGAGCGCGAAGCCGCCGAAGATCGCCGCGTCGGCCACCCGGTCCAGCGTCGAGTCCAGGAACGCGCCCCAGCGGCTGGACACCCCCGCCTGCCGAGCCATGTTCCCGTCGACCAGGTCCGAGAACACGAACAGCGTGATCACGACCGTGCCCCAGAAGAACTCGCCCCGGGGGAAGAAGACCAGCGCACCCGCCACGACTCCGGCCGTGCCTACCAGCGTGACCGCGTCGGGACTCACCCCCCGGCGGAGCAGAAACGCGGCGAACGGCGTGAGGACACGCGTGAAAAACGCACGCGCGTACTTGTTCAGCATGGCCTTCCCGACGGTCGGTGGGCCGCATGGCCCCTTCGGCCATCGGCTGGCCCATCGTAGCCACGCCCCCGCACCCGCACCGCGCGCACCCGGCCCTGCGGCGGCGTACGACGTATGGACGCACCATGGCCTGAGTGGAAAGCTCGAAAGACCACCGCGGGCATCGACGGAGCTGCACGCGGCTCCCGCGTCCCGCGCCCACACCTCACCGTGCACCGAGTCGGGAGGAACACATCATGGGCGACAAGACGAACACACACCCCGGAGCCGCCGGCAGGGCTACAACGGCCGACCGGCCCGCCTCCGTACGGAATGTGGTGCTGGTCGGCCACAGCGGATCGGGAAAGACCACCCTGGTCGAAGCTCTCGCCCAGGCCACAGGGGCCGTCAACCGCGCCGGGCGCGTCGAGGACGGCGCCACCGTCTCCGACTACGACGAGATCGAACACCGGCAGCAACGCTCCGTACAGCTCTCACTCGTCCCCCTCGAATGGGACGGCTACAAGATCAACCTACTCGACACCCCCGGGTACGCCGACTTCGTCGGAGAGCTGAGGGCCGGTCTGCGGGCAGCGGACGCGGCCCTCTTCGTCATCTCGGCCGCCCAGGAAGCCGACGCCGTCGCCGCCTCCTGCCGCACCGTGTGGGAGGAGTGCGCCGCCGTCGGCATGCCCCGCGCGATCGTGATCACCCACCTGGAGACCGCCCGCACCGACTACGAGGAGCTCACCCGCGTCTGCGCCGAGATCTTCGGCGGCGACGACCCCGACGCCGTGCTGCCCCTGTACCTCCCCCTGTACGGCCCCCAGCACGCCGACGGCCACGCACCCGTCACCGGACTGATCGGGCTGCTCTCCCAGAAGGTCTTCGACTACTCCTCCGGAGAACGCAAGGACACCCCGCCCGACGCCGAACAGGCCTCCGTCATCGAAGAGGCCCGCAACCGGCTCATCGAGGGGATCATCTCGGAGAGCGAGGACGAAACCCTCATGGACCGCTACCTCGGCGGCGAGGACGTCGAGGTCACCACCCTCATCGACGACCTCGAGAAAGCCGTCGCCCGCGGCGCCTTCCACCCCGTCCTCGCCGCCGCGCCCGCCGCCGACGGCGCACGCCAGGGCCTGGGCACCGTGGAACTCCTGGAGCTGATCACCCGAGGCTTCCCCACCCCTCTGGAGACCGCTCCCCCGGCCGTCACCACCCCCGAGGGCAAGACCCGCCCGCAAGTCGCCTGCGACCCCGGCGGGCCCCTTGTCGCCGAAGTCGTCAAGACCGCGTCCGACCCCTACGTCGGCCGCATCTCCCTCGTCCGCGTCTTCTCCGGCACCCTCCGCCCCGACGAGACCGTCCACATCTCCGGACACGGCCTCGCCGACCGCGGCCACGAAGACCACGACGTCGAAGAGCGAGTCGGCGCCCTCACCTCCCCCTTCGGCAAACAGCAGCGCACCATGGCCCACGCCATCGCGGGCGACCTGGCCTGCGTCGCCAAACTCAGCCGCGCCGAGACCGGGGACACCCTCTCCGCCAAGGACGACCCGCTGCTCATGGAGCCCTGGAGCATGCCCGACCCGCTGCTCCCCCTCGCCATCCAGGCCCACAGCAAAGCCGACGAGGACAAACTGTCCCAGGGGCTCGCCCGGCTCGTCGCCGAAGACCCCACCATGCGCCTCGAACAGAACCAGGCCACCCACCAGGTCGTGCTCTGGTGCCTCGGCGAGGCCCACGCCGACGTCGCGCTCGAACGGCTCCGCAGCCGCTACGGGGTCCAGGTCGACGTCGTCCCCCACAAGGTGTCCCTGCGCGAGACCTTCGGCGGGCCCGCCGCCGGGCGCGGCCGCCATGTCAAACAGTCCGGCGGCCACGGCCAGTACGCCATATGCGAGATCGACGTCGAGCCCCTGCCCGCCGGCTCCGGCGTCGAATTCGTCGACAAGGTCGTCGGCGGCGCCGTGCCCCGCCAGTTCATCCCCTCCGTGGAGAAGGGCGTACGCGCCCAGGCCGCACGCGGGGTCGCCGCCGGCTACCCCCTGGTCGACGTACGCGTCACCCTGCGGGACGGCAAAGCCCACTCCGTCGACTCCTCCGACGCCGCCTTCCAGACCGCAGGCGCCCTCGCCCTGCGCGAAGCGGCCACGGACTCCCGCATCGACCTGCTGGAACCGGTCGCCGAAGTCCGGGTCCTCGTCTCCGACGACTACGTCGGCTCCGTGATGAGCGATCTGTCAGGACGGCGCGGCCGTGTCGTCGGCACCGAACAGGCCGGAGGCGGACGCACGCTCATCCGCGCCGAAGTGCCGGAACTGGAGATCGGCAGGTACGCGATCGACCTGCGCTCCATCTCCCACGGCACCGGCCAGTTCAGCCGCGGCTACGCCCGCCACGAGCCCATGCCCGCCCAACTCGCCGAGAAGCTCCGCGCACAAGCCGAGAACGGCTCATAGCGCGCCGTACAAGAAGGGCGCATAGTCGACAGCGCCCCCAAGACGCCGCCGCCCCGCCCCCGATAGGCTGGAGTGCTCTGCCCATCAGGTGTGCGGGGCACGGCAGTTGGGAAAAGCCGAGATGCGACGGGCATACGGCGACGCGGGGCGATGGGGGCGGATGTGGCCGACGACGGATTCGATTTCACTCCCGGGGCACAGATCCCGCTCATCGGCTCGGCCGGACAGACCGCGGCCACCCACGCCCTCGCCTCCGCCGCCTACCGCGACAGCCCCGCCGAGGACATCCTCAAGGCCGACAACGAATGGCATAAGTCGGAGGTCAAGAAGGGCAAGTTCTCGCTCTTCGAACCCAACCTCGGCGAGGCCTTCTCCCGCGCCGTCCAGACACGCATGCTCGGCGACGAGCGCGGCGCGCTCATCCAGTCCTTCGGCATCGAACCCCAGGTCGTCGTCGAACACGCCCTCGCCGCCAGCCGCATCCGCAAGGAACGCGACGCCAAACTGACCGCCATCACGGCCATCTGCGGGCTCCTCTTCCTGCCCGGAGTGCTGCTGTGGATGGCGGTCTTCCAACTCCGCCGCACCCTGGCCGGCGCCCAGAACAAGAACGCCGGACTGCTCGGCGCCCTCGTGCTCATCGGCATCGGCGGCCTCGCCCTGATCTTCCTCATCCGGCTGCCCTTCACCGGCTTCCTCGGGTACTACCTCCGCGGCATGATCATCGCACCGGTCATCGGCTGGTTCCTCGCCAAACGCATCTGCGAAGCCACCGCCAAGGACCTGCGCGACCGCTGGGACGGCCTGCTCTCAGGCGGCGGCGTCGGCGCGAAGATCCCCGAGGCCGTGCCCGGCAACCCCGGCGAGACCGCCGCCGAACAGCTGCGCCAAGGCCTGTCCAAGCTCAGCGCCGAGCAGCAGTCCAACGTCGTCTTCTACGCCGGCCCCAAAGGCATACTCGGCATGGGCACCCGCTGGGGAAGCTGGCAGCTCGCCGAGGAACTCACCCCCAAGGAGCCCGGCAAAGAGATCAACCAGTTCCGCAGCTGGGACGTCATACGAGCCATCCACGACCGGCTCAAACTGCTCCAGCGCGGGCCACTGCACTCCGGCGGCTTCCCCACGCCGTCCGTCAGGCACTGGATCGTCGCCCCCGTCGGCGAGAACGCCGGCGCCGTCTCCCGGCCCGAAGGCCAGGATGTCGACGCCTTCCAGATCCGCGCACACGAGATACAGCGCATCTGCAACGAGCAGCAGTTCGGCAGCGGAAACCGCCACTACCTGGGCGTGCAGTTCACCCTCTGGGACGGCCAGCTGGTGCTCACCATGATGATCACCGTCACCGTGCTGCACGAGACCCTGCGCGTCGAGGTCACCGGCCATGCCCTCGGCCCCGTGCACTCCCTCTTCACCAGCAAGCCCGAGGCGAAGACCAAGACCGTCAGCAAGACCATCCGCTTCTGGGAGACCCGCAGCATCGCCCTGCCGCTGGTGGAGACCCGGGAAGTCGTCCGGCTCATGGTGCGCGCACCGCTGACCTGGTATCCCCCGCTGCTGGAGTTCCTCGGCGGCAAACTCGTCCTGCCCGAACCCTTCGGGCTGCGCCACGCCTGGGCCGAGAAGCCCTGGCGGCACCGCTTCATGGCGGACGACGCGATGCGTGCGGCCACCCCGGTGCTGCGTGTGGCCCATGCCGCCGCCATGAGGGTGCTCGAGGAGAACGGCGTGGACACGGAGCGTTTCGGCAACCGCTCGACGGCCGTCAGCGGGGCGGTCCAGGACGCCGCCCCGAAGAAGGCGGACATCTACGACGCATAGCCGTCAGACGCCACCGGGTGCGGCCCCCGCACTATGCGGGCCACGCCTCCGCGAGCATCTTGCGGGTGTCGGCGAGCAGCTGCGGCAGGACCTTGGTGTGGGCGGTGACCGGCATGAAATTGGTGTCCCCGCCCCAGCGGGGCACGATGTGCTGATGCAGATGCGCGGCGATGCCGGCGCCGGCGGCCACGCCTTGGTTCATGCCCACGTTGAATCCGTGGGCGCCGGAGGCGGCACGCAGAGCCTGCATGGCCTGCTTGGTGAACTCCGCCAGCTCGGCGGTCTCGGCATCGGTCAGCTCCGTGTAGTCGGCGACATGCCGGAACGGCACGACCATGAGATGACCGCCGTTGTACGGGTAGAGGTTCAGCACGGCGTAGACGCTCTCACCTCGGGCGATGACGAGCCCGTCCTCATCGGACTTGGCCGGAATGGTGCAGAAGGGACAGCCGTCATCGGCCCCCGGCCCGGTCGGCTTGTTCTCCCCCAGGATGTAGGCCATCCGGTGAGGCGTCCACAGGCGCTGAAAGGCGTCCGGCGTCCCCACCCCGATCTGCTGCTCCGGCTCAGTCGTCATACCGGCCAGCATATTCGCCCGTGGGAGGGTGGGAAGCGCCGAGGGGCGGTACCGGAAGGACCGCCCCTCGGTCAGCCCCGTGTGCACGGGGACCGCTCATGCCGCGAGCTGCCGCTGCGGCTGTTCGCGGGACCACCCCGCTCACGCGGGGACCGTGTCACACCTGAATGCGATGTTCGACAGCGTCGACGAGCTCCTGCAGTGCGAGGTCGCGGGGAATCCCGTTCTTCTGCGAACCGTCGCGGTAGCGGAAGGAAACCGTGCCCGCGCTCATGTCGTCGTCACCGACGATGATCATGTACGGGACCTTCAGCTTCTGCTGGTTTCTGATCTTCTTCTGCATACGGTCGGAGGACGCGTCCACCTCGACCCGCAGCCCCTTCCGCTTCGCCTCGGCGGCGAACTCCTCCAAGTACGGCACATGCGCGTCGCCGACCGGGATGCCCACCGCCTGCACCGGGGCCAGCCACGGCGGCATCGCGCCCGCGTAGTGCTCCAGCAGCACGGCGAAGAACCGCTCGATGCTTCCGAACAGGGCCCGGTGGATCATGACCGGACGCTGCTTGGAGCCGTCAGGCGCGGTGTACTCGAGGTCGAAACGCTCGGGCAGGTTGAAGTCGAGCTGGATGGTCGACATCTGCCAGGTCCGGCCGATCGCGTCCTTGGCCTGGACGGAGATCTTCGGACCGTAGAACGCCGCGCCGCCCGGGTCCGGGGTGAGCGGCAGGCCCTGCTTCTCCGCAGCCTTGCGCAGCACCTCGGTCGCCTCTTCCCAGACCTCGTCCGAGCCGACGTACTTCGTCTCGTCCTTGGTGGAGAGCTCCAGATAGAAGTCGGTGAGACCGTAGTCGCGGAGCAGATTGAGGACGAAGGTGAGGAGCGAGTCGAGCTCCTCGGCCATCTGCTCCTTGGTGCAGTAGATGTGCGCGTCGTCCTGGGTGAAACCCCGGGCGCGGGTCAGGCCGTGCACCACGCCCGACTTCTCGTACCGGTACACCGTCCCGAATTCAAACAACCTCAGAGGCAGCTCACGGTACGAGCGGCCCCGCGCATCGAAGATCAGGTTGTGCATCGGGCAGTTCATGGGCTTGAGGTAGTAGTCCACGCCCTCGTCGAGCTGCATGGGCGGGTACATGCCCTCGGCGTACCAGTCCAGATGGCCCGAGGTCTCGAAAAGCTTCCCCTTGGTCGCATGCGGGGTGTAGACGAACTCGTACCCGGCCTCCTCGTGGCGACGCCGCGAGTAGTCCTCCATCACCCGGCGGATGATGCCGCCCTTGGGGTGGAAGACCGCGAGGCCGGAGCCGATCTGCTCCGGAATGGAGAACAGGTCCAGCTCGGCGCCCAGGCGGCGGTGGTCGCGCTTCTCGGCCTCCGCGAGGAACTCCAGGTGGGCCTTGAGCTCGTCCTTGGACGGCCAGGCGGTTCCGTAGATGCGCTGAAGCTGCTTGTTCTTCTCGCTGCCGCGCCAGTAGGCGGACGCGTTGCGCATCAGCTTGAACGCCGGGATGTTCCGGGTGGTCGGCAGGTGCGGGCCCCGGCAGAGATCTCGCCAGCACAGCTCGCCGGTCTTGGCGTCCAGGTTGTCGTAGATGGTCAGCTCGCCCGCGCCGACCTCCACATCCGCGCCGTCCTCGCTGGAGGCGGAGCCCTTGAGGCCGATCAGCTCCAGCTTGTAGGGCTCGTCCACGAGCTCTTCGCGGGCCGCCTCGTCGGTGACCACCCGGCGGGAGAAGCGCTGGCCGCGCTTCTGGATCTCCTGCATCTTCTTCTCGATGGCCTTGAGATCCTCGGGGGTGAACGGCTTCTCGACGTCGAAGTCGTAGTAGAAGCCGTCCCTCACCGGCGGGCCGATGCCGAGCTTGGCCTCCGGGAAGAGCTCCTGCACGGCCTGGGCCATCACATGCGCGGTGGAGTGGCGCAGGATGTCGAGGCCGTCCGGGGAGGAGATCTCCACCGGCTCGACCTCCTCGCCGTCCTTGACCTGGTACGCCAGGTCCTTCAGCTCGCCCGCGACGCGTGCGGCGATGATCGTGCGCTCGCCGGAGAAGAGGTCGGCGGCCGTAGTGCCCGTCGTCACCACGCGCTCTTCCCGCTCGGAATCGCGTTGGATGATCACACGGACGTCTGACACCGGTCTCTCCTGACTGAAGGGGAAGCGCCGCGCTGGTCTCGCGTGCGCACGTCGAATCGTACCGAGCCGAGCCGACCGCGCGCGAAACGGTTTGCCGCCCCTCCCTCGCACGGGAGCTCACTCGTCCCTCGCACGGGAGCTCACTCGCCGGGGCCGCAGGCGTCCTCGAAGAAGTCCAGGTTCTCGTAGAGCGACTTCATCAGCCGGTCCCGCTCGGACTCGTCGACCTGTACGGGCACCACATGGGAGGCGTCGCTGAGCCTGCGGAAGCCGCCGCGGCTCTCCAGGCGGCCGACCACGCGGATCGGCAGTCCGACCAGGTGGGCGTGGCCTGCGGTGCGGTAGGAGTCCTCGTCCAGGGCCACGCGGACGTGCGGCACTTCGGCCCCGGCGAGCACCCTCAGCCGTACGGTCCCCTCGCCGCGCGGCCCGGAGCGGCGCATCCGCACCACCGCGCCGGTGATCCGCACGGGCACCGAGGGCTCGTCCTTGAGGTAGCGTGCGCCGGCCTCCCGGAGGGCCGGCAGATCACCGGGGGAGAACTCGACGGGCTCACCTCGGGGCGCGCAGCCCTGCGGGACGCCGGCGGCGGGCGACCACTCGACCGCGATCCGCGCCCCCTCCGATCCGCGTACGAGTGCGATGACGGCCTCGGTGAGCTCCCGGCTGACGCCCGCCTGCACCGCGGTGTCGAAGGCTTCCATGCCGCCGGTCGCGCGCTGGTAGTCGATGGCCTCCCGGGCGGCCTGGAGTGCGTGGTAGAGGCGTACGGCGACGGGGCGGCCGGTGTCGACGGGCACGAACGCGGTGAGTGTGCTGCCGCCGGAGGCGGGGGCGACGAGGACGCTTTCCAGGGAGGCCTGGGCCTGCCTGCGGTGGCGTGCGCCGTAGTAGCCGGCGCGGCCGCGGACGGCGAGGGCCGCGGCGAGCAGCGTCTGGCGGGCCGCGGTGCGCAGTTGTTCCTGCACGGTCCAGGCGGCGGCCCCGGAAGGCCCCTGGGGCACGTCGCGGTGCCAGCGGATCTCGTCGCCGACGAGGGTGAGGCCGACGAGCACCTCGCGGGCGGAGGGGACGGAGCTGCGTTCGAGGGCGGTGAGGGCTTCCCCGATGAGGTCTTCGCAGTCGGGGAAGGAGCGGCTGTCGGGGACGAGGAGGCTGGTGCCGGCGGCGGGGCCGGGCGGGGTCCAGCGGGCGTACCGTCCGGGGGCCCCGCCCCGGCGTCGCCAGCCGTGGCGGGCGAGGAGGGCGCTGAGGATTGCTGGGTCGATCCGGGCGGGGTCGGGGTGCGCGGCGGTCCCGTACCAGTGGGCGTCGGGCGGTTCGCCCGGCGGGTGGAGGCGGGTGGTCGGCGGGGCCGTCGTCTCGCTGTGCGGCCGGTGTGGGACGTGCGTCTCGCATGGACCGTGAGGCTCACGAGGGCTGTGTGGCTCACAAGGGCTGTGTGGGTTGTGTGGGTTGTGTGGACCGTGCATCAGGGTCTCCCTCCCGCCCCGACCCGGGTCATGATCTCGCAGAGCGCCCGGTCGTCGAAGATCCGCGAGGTCTGTATCCGCACATTGGTTCTGCGCCGGCCCGTCACCGGGTGGCCGGCCAGATTGATCCAGTAGCAGCAGTGGCGCAGATCGAGCCGGTCATGGCTGGCCCGCAGCCATTCGTCCTGGGTGCGCGGTACGAGCATCACGACGAGGATCTTGTGCACGGAGACCGGGGTGCGGGCCAGCTTCACCAGATGGTCGTTGTCGAGGGTGAAGGAGAACGCCCGGGCCGGTGGGTGCGGGGGTATCTGGTAGGTGCATTTGAGCTGCACCTTGATGGTGATCTCGTCGTCGACTGCATGGCGGGCCGAGCTGTGGCTGACGTGCCAGTCGATGCCGTTGTCCGGGAACGGCTGGGAGAGCGAGCATCCGGCCGCCGCCGCGACGGCGTGCAGATAGCCCACCTGGAGGGTCTCCATACAGGCGGTGGTGGCGAGTGCGCCGCGCAGCGGTGCCGTCCGCTGGGGCAGCAGCCCGCCCGATTCAGGCTGCGCGAGCGCCATGGCTCCGTGTGCCTTCCCGGCAGTGCCGATCGATTCGCCGTGACGGCGCGTCAACGTTTCCGCCCGTCAACTGTGTTGTGACCCGACAGACCTCGGCGCAAACGGCGTACGGGGCAAACAGCCCGGGTATCACCGATTCGGGCAGGGGGACGACGCCATCTGCCCGGCATGTGCGAGGAGTTCGGGGATGACGCACTGGTATGACGGCCCCCTGGCCGCATTTGACACGGAGACGACGGGTGTGGACGTCGAGGAGGACCGCATCGTCTCGGCCGCGCTGGTCGTGCAGGACCTGGCGGGCGGGCAGCCGCGGACAACGCGGTGGCTGGTCGATCCGGGTGTGCCGGTGCCCGCGGAGGCGACCGAGGTGCACGGTCTGACGGAGGAGCATCTGCACCGCCACGGCCGGTGGCCCGCGCCGGTGATGGAGGAGATGGCGCGTGCGCTGGCCGAGCAGTGTGCGGCGGCGCGGCCGCTGGTGGTGATGAACGCTCCGTTCGATCTGACGCTTCTGGACCGCGAACTGCGTCGGCACCGGGCGTCGTCGCTGTGCCGCTATCTGGAGAACGTGCCGCTGTGCGTGCTGGATCCGCGGGTGCTGGACAAGCATCTGGACCGCTACCGCAAGGGACGTCGCACGCTTGCGGACCTGTGCGCGCACTACGAGGTGGAGTTGGCGGGGGCGCATGACGCGGCGGCGGACGCGACGGCGGCGCTTGAGGTCGTCCGGGCGGTGGGCCGGCGGTTCGCTTCGCGGCTGGAGCGGTTGTCGCCGGCCGAGCTGCATACGCTGCAGGCGGTGTGGCACGCGGCGCAGGCGCGCGGTCTGCAGGCGTGGTTCGCGCGCAGCGGGATGCCTGAGGAGTCGGTGGATCCGTCATGGCCGCTGCGGCCCGAACTGCCCGCGGCCGCCTGAGTCGTACGGCCGGGTGCGCAGAACGCACGAAGCCGGTCCGTCATTGACGGACCGGCCTGCTGCTGTGGGCGATACTGGGTTCGAACCAGTGACCTCTTCGGTGTGAACGAAGCGCTCTCCCGCTGAGCTAATCGCCCGGGAACGCACTGAACCATACAGGCTGCCGAGGCGTTCGTTCAAACTCCGCCCCTGCTGAGGAGGGCGGTGAGGCCGCGTCTGCCGCTGCGCATCATGGCGGCGTGGTTGGCGACGAAGAGCGGTCGGCAGGGCAGTGCGAGCAACCGCATGAGGGGTTTGCGGACGTCGACCTCCTGCTCGTACAGGGCCCGGGCGCCCGGACCGTGTGCGGTGACCGTCCAGCGCGCCCAGCCCTCCAGGTCGCCGTGCATGGCGATCTCCAGGACGCGGGCGTGCGGGTCCTTCCGGGTGGCGCTGGCGGTGACGCGCAGGTCGTACGGGAGGAGTGAGCGGAAGCGCGCGGCGCCGCTGTCGTCGCCGAGGCCGGTGACGGAGCGGACCTGGGGCCACCAGCGCGGATACTCCTCGGCACGCTCCAGTGCGGCGTAGACGGCGTCGGGCGGAGCGGGCAGCTGCCAGACGCTGCGGAAGCGGAAGTGGCTGAAGCGCATGGGGCAAGTGTGCGCCGTGATGGGGGTACTCAGACGGGACCTGAGTACCCGGGCGCATGACGGGCACTGTGGCGGGGGCCACACTGCGGCGCATGGAGAACGTACCGCCGCCGGCCGTCGAGCTGTCGACGCTCGACCGGGAGCTGGCGCGACTGGAGGCACGCCGGGCTCAGTTGCTGGCGCGCCGGGCGCAGCTGCTGAGCATGCCGTACGACGGGTTCGGGCCGCCTGCGGCCGTGCCCGTCAGGCGTCCTGCGACGGCCGTCGGGCCGCGGGGCGGGCCGGAGGCGACGCCGACGAGCGTCCAGAATGTGCTGTTGGCACTGGGCGGGGTGCTGCTCGCGGTCGCGGCGGTGGCGTTCACGCTGGTGAGCTGGGGGCGGCTGGGCATCGGCGGCCGCGGCGCGGTGCTGGGGCTGGTGACGGCGGCCGCGCTGGCGGCGCCCGCGGCGCTGCTGCGCCGACGGCTCGCGTCGACGGCGGAGTCGGTGGCCGCGATTGCGCTGGTGCTGACGGTGCTCGATGCGTATGCGCTGCACCGGGTGGTGTTCACGGGTGTGGAAGGGCGGGTGTTCTGGGCGCTCGCCGCCGCCGTGCTGGCGGCGGTGTGGGCGGCGTACGGCCTGGCGTTGGGGCGGCTGCGGGTTCCGCTGCCGGCGGCTGTGCTGGCCGTGCAGTGGCCGCCGCCGCTGTGGGCATGGTCCGCGGGGTCCGGGGGGCCGGCGCTGGAGTGGGCGCTGCTGGCGACGGCGGTCCTGGACGTCGTGCTCGCGGCGGGGGCCGGGAGGGCTGTTCCGTCCGCAGTGCGGGTGGTGGCCGCCGCCGGGGCGGGGCTGACGGGCTGCTGGGCGCTGCTGATCGCGGGCGTGCAGTCGGTGACGGCGGATTCCGCGACGGCTGCGGTCCTGCCGGGGGCGCTGCTGTTCACGGCCGCGGGGGTGCTGGTGTGGGCGGCCCGGCGGCTGCCCGGGGCGGCGGCGGGTCTGGCGGCCGGAGCGGGGCTGCTCGCGGTCGTGGGGGCCGGTGGCGTGGTGCGGGCGGCGACGCCCGACGGGTGGGCGGTTCTGGGGTACGCGCTGTGTGCGGCGGCGGTGTCGGGAGCCGTGCGGGCGGGGGCGCGGTCCGGTCGAGCGGGTCCGGTCGCGCAGGGGCTGTCGTATGCGGCGGTCTCGGTGGCCGGGGGCGCGGTCCTGTGCACCTTGCCGCTGCTGCTTGCGGGGGCTCTGCTGGGTCCGGCAGCACGGCTGGAGGGGGTCTGGTCGGGCCCGACGGCGGCCGCGTACTCGTCCGGGGGCCTGGTGCCGGCGGAGCCGGGCGGGCTGCCGGCGGTGCTGATCCTGCTGGCAGGTGCGGCGGTGCTGTGGCAGTGGCCGGGGGCGCCGGGCGGCCGGGCCGGTGGTGCGGCAGCGCTGGTGTGGAGCGCCGGGATGGTGCTGCCGGTCGGGCTCGGGGCCGGGGACGGCGCGGGGTTGGCCTGGGTGCTGGCGGTCACCTGCACGGTGGTCCTGGTGGCCGTGCGGGGTACGGGGTGGCCGGGGCTCGCCGAGGTCTCGACGGCGTGCGCGCTGGCGGGCGGCGCGAGCGCCGTTCTGGCGGGGCTGGCGACGCGGACGGCGACGTTCGCGGTGCTCGGGGTGCTTGTGGCGGTGTTCTGTCTGGGCGTGCTGTTTGCGCGCTCCGGGGCCGGACGGGCGGTGCAGGCGGTGTTCGCCTGTACGGCGACCGTGTGTGCGGCGGGTCTGGTGGGGGCGGGGGCGGCCGCGGCGGGCCTGGCGGCGCATCAGGCGGCCGTGGCGCTGCTTGCCGTGCCCGCGGCGGCGGCTCTGGCGGCTGCCCGGCTGGGGCGGCGCCCGGTGACCGTCCCGCTCGAGGTGACGGGGGCGGCGGCGGGGCTGACCGCGGTAGGACTCGCTGCCGGGGACGCGACGTGGCTGGGCGGGGTGCTGGCGCTCGGCGGGGTGATCGCCGGGGGGACGGCGCTGCGGGCGGAGCGCCGTCCGGGCGCCGGGTACGCCTCGGCGGCGCTGCTCACGGCGGCGACGTGGGCGTGGCTTGCGGCGGCGGACGTGACCGTGCCGGAGGCGTACACGGCGTCGGTGTCCGTCGCGGTGCTGGCCGTAGGGGTGCTGCGACGACGGGGCGACGCCGAGGCATCGTCCTGGTCCGCGTACGGACCGGGTCTCGCGGTGACGCTGGTTCCCAGCCTGGCGGCGGCCTGGGGCGAGGGGCACTGGCTGCGGCCGCTGCTGCTGGGGGTCGCGGCGCTGGCGGTCACCCTGGCCGGGGCGCGGCTGCGGCTGCAGGCTCCGCTGGTGCTGGGCGGCGCGGTGCTGGCCGCGGTCGCCCTGCACGAGTTGATGCCGTACGCGGTGCAGGCCGTGGGGGTGCTGCCGCGCTGGCTGCCGCCGGCTCTGGCGGGTCTGGCGCTGCTGGCCATGGGTGCGACGTACGAGCAGCGGCTGCGGGAGGCACGGAGGCTGCGGGATGCGCTCGGCCGGATGAGCTGACCTGGCGTCGGCGGGCGGGGACGCCGAAGGCCATGGAGACTCAGCGTCTCCATGGCCTTCGGTCCGGACAAGTGGGCGATACTGGGTTCGAACCAGTGACCTCTTCGGTGTGAACGAAGCGCTCTCCCGCTGAGCTAATCGCCCGGGCGCACCGCAAACATTACCCCATGTCAGCGGGTGCCTCCGACCACTTTCCGGTCACCAGTGCCCCTCCCGGCACGCTCTGCCGGGTCGCGGCACCAGCCCGGTCGCGGCACTAGCCGATGCCCCACGGCATGACGATGCCGAACTTCCACACATAGACCGCGAGCAGCGCCGCGGCGACGACCAGCCCCACGACGGTGAGAATGATGTTCCGCCGCCGGACCCTGGGGTCCAGGGCGCGGTGGGCGGCTTCGGTGACCTTGCGCTTGGTCCAGCGGAGCACGATCTGCGCCCAGACGAACTCGGTGGCCCAGATCGCCATGCCCGCGAAGATCACCAGCCAGCCGGGGCCCGGCAGCACCAGCATCGCGGCGCCGGCTCCCACGACGGCGAGACCGACGACGAACACGCCGACCTGCCAGCTCACATGGAGGGTCCTGGAGCGCTGGATGAACTCCGGCGCCCGCGAGCCCAGCTGCGGTTCCTCCTCGGCCGTCGATTCCGCCGCCTCGGCGACCCCCTTGTGAGCGGTCTCCTCCCGACCGCCGTGGACCGAGGCCGTCACGTCCCCCGTCGCGGGCTGTGAGGCCGTCGCCGCGACGCCCTTCCCCCGCTCGTCACTCTCCGCGCTCATAGTGCCAAACCTACCGGATCGATCGACTTCACTGGAATGGCCGTATATCACAAACCAGTCCAGGCCCGTATGAGCGACTTGAAGAAACACAAAACGGTCAGAGGGGTTTACATCGCCACCGTAGGTGGCATGTCGATTTCGCCGACGTGCGAATCCCCGAGCGCACACTGAGCGAAAGGCCCTGGCGCTTATGAACACCACGGTCAGCTGCGAGCTGCACCTGCGCCTCGTAGTTTCGAGCGAGTCTTCACTGCCTGTACCCGCGGGCCTGCGGTATGACACGGCCGACCCCTATGCCGTGCATGCCACCTTCCACACCGGAGCCGAGGAGACGGTCGAGTGGGTGTTCGCCCGCGACCTTCTCGCCGAGGGTCTGCACCGGCCCACCGGCACCGGCGACGTCCGGGTCTGGCCGTCCCGCAGCCATGGCCAGGGCGTCGTCTGCATCGCACTCAGCTCCCCGGAGGGCGAGGCGCTGCTCGAGGCCCCGGCGCGGGCCCTGGAGTCGTTCCTGAAGCGGACGGACGCGGCCGTGCCGCCCGGCACCGAGCATCGCCACTTCGACCTGGACACGGAGCTGTCACACATCCTGGCCGAGAGCTGAGCCAGGCCGAGCGCCGCACGGCGCCGTCTTACTCGGGGAGACGGCGCCGCGCACACAGAGTCATATACGCCGGACGCCGACGCCGTCACCGCCCGCATTCCCGCCGCGGTCACGGCGTCGGTGCGCGTCTGCGCGAACCGCTAGAGTCAGCGCAATTCGACGGGCACCCGCCCGAAGCCGGCCAGGGAGCGAATCGTGCTGATCCCCCACGACACCCGTATCGCCCTCGACGCTGTCGTCGATCTGGTGAACACCGAACCCGCGGACGACAGGGACGAGGCGCTGCCGGACGTCGCAGCGCTGTACGCGTTCGCGGACCGGCACAGCATGAGCGGCGTGGGAACGCTCGGCCCCAAGGACCTGCAGGCCGTGCACGGTGCGCGGAGGCAGTTCGCCGGGATCTTCGCCGCGCCGGACAGCCGGACCGCGGCCGGACTGATCAACGAGCTGGTGGCGGCCGCGGGCACCACCCCGCAGCTGACCGACCACGACGGCTACGACTGGCATGTGCACTACTTCGCGCCGGGTGCGTCGATCGCCGACCATCTCGCCGCCGACTGCGGGATGGCCCTGGCCTTCTTCGTCGTCGCGGGCGAGCGGGACCGGCTGCGCCGCTGCGAGGCGCCCGACTGCGGCCGCGCCTTCGTCGATCTGTCGCGCAACCGCTCGCGCCGCTACTGCGACAGCCGCACCTGCGGCAACCGGCTGCATGTCGCCGCGTACCGGGCGCGCCGCCGGGAAGCGGCGCGCTGACCTCCGGCGACGACGCCTGACGGCTCGGGGTCCGCTCACAGCAGGAAGAGATCGTGGACGGCGGCCATGAGCAGCAGAAAGCCGATCACTCCGAGGAAGATCATCAGCGGCGGCTGGGAGAGGGCGAACAGGCAGCCTCGCGGCTGCTGGTCCGGCTGGGTCGGTGCGGGGGAATCGCCCCGGGTGGTCTCGAGCATCTCGGGGCCGATGATGACGCAGCGCACGCTCCGGTGATCACGTAACACGCACTGGAGGATGGTGAGTTCACCACTTCCCCCACGGCGTGTCCCGACCTGTGAGATCTTGGTCGGTTCACCGACGGCGGGGGACTCGTAGGCCGCGGCATGGTCACCCGCCGTCGGCCCTGCGTCGGCCCTGCGTCGGCCTCAGATGCCGTGCTTCTTCAGGATCGCCTCGATGTCGCTGAAGTCGTCTCCGTCGCCGGCGGCCTTGGACTTCGAGGGCTGCGCTCCCTTCGCGGGCTTCGCCGGCTTCGTCTGCCGACCGGCCGCGGGACCGCCGGCCCCGAGGGACGGCTGCGAGGCCCCGGGCTCCAATGCCGCGCTCTCCTTGCGAGCGCCCATCGAGCGCCGCTCGACGGCCCGAGTGGTCATGAACAGCAGCCAGGCGCCGCCGAGCAGGCCGAAGCCGACCCATGCCGTCGGGCTGAAGGCGGTGTCGACGGCCCACTCCACCGCGCCCGTCAGCACCAGCCCGATGGGCACCAGCGAGTAGGCGGTGATCCGGGCCGCGGCGAGGAAGCGTTTGCGATAGGCCGTGATCGCGGCGATGCCCAGGCCCGCCGCGGACACCGCGGAACAAATGGTCTCGGCAAGCATCCGGTCCTCCAGGCTCGGCGGCATGAGCGGGTACGTCCCCTTCCATCCTGCACCGTGCGGCCGCCTGGGGGCCATGGCCCCTGGACGACCTCAGGGAGATCTCCGGGACGGCCTCCTCCCCAGGTCCCGGTTCCGGTCGACGGGCTGGAAGACTGGCCCCATGAACGACTCCACTGCCGCGCAGCCCGCGCCCCGCCCGATCCTCGAGGTCTGGTGCGAGCTCCAGTGCCCCGACTGCCGGACCGCCCTGACGGATCTGCGTGCCCTGCGTGCCCGCTACGGCGACCGGCTGGAGCTGCGGCTGCGGCACTTCCCCCTGGAGAAGCACAAGCACGCCTTCGCCGCGGCCCAGGCCGCCGAGGAGGCCGCCGTGCAGGGGCAGGGCTGGCCGTACGCGGAGGCGGTGCTGGAGCGGATCGCGGAGCTGGACGCCGAAGGCGAGCGGTTCCTGGTACGCCTGGCGGGGGAAATGGGCCTGGACGCCGAGGAGTTCGACACGGCGCTGATCGACGGCCGGCACATTCTGATCGTGGACGCCGACCAGGCGGAGGGCAAGGCCATCGGGGTCACGGGAACCCCGACCTATGTGGTCGACGGCCGGCGGCTGGACGGCGGCAAGAGCCAGGAGGGGCTGCGGGAGCGCGTCGAGGAGATCGCCGACCGGCTGCTCGCCGCGTCCTGACGCCGCGTCCTCCGGCGGCGGGCCGCCTCTCGACGAAGGCGGTCCGCGCGGGACGCCAAGGCCCCTCAGCGCTGCGCGGGACGTGCCGCGATCAGCCGTCGAGCGGATGCCGGCGCGTCCTGGCCGGTCGCGCCCACACGGCGGAGCCGCGTACCGATACAGCCCGCGCGCTCGGGGGCTCCCCCACCATTGCCGCCCCGCGCCCTTCGAGGCTCCCCCACCGTTGCCGCCCCCGCGCCCTTCGAGGCTCCCCCACCGTTGCCGCCCCCGCGCCCCTCGGGGCTCCCCCACCGCGGTCAGAGGAGCGGCTTGGCAGCGTTGACGGCCGTGACCCGGTAGCCGAGCGACTCGTACAGCCGGACCGCCGGAGTGTTGGCGGCGAACACATGGAGCCCTACGAGGCCCAGCCCGGCGTCCCGCGCGATGTGCTCGGCCAGCAGCATCAGGGAGCGCCCGTGCCCCTGCCCTCGGTGTGCCGCCCGGACCTCGACGTCGTACACATACACACCCTGTTCGCCCGGAAGGACCTCGGTCCGGCCGGCGAACAGAGTGCCCAGGCGCTCCTCGCCGCGGCTCAGCACACGCAGCCAGGTCCCGGGTGTGGCGAGACCCTGCGGAAGTGCTCCTTCGTGGTCGGCCGTCGACTTGGCACGGGCCTGCTGGGGGCTGAGGCCGCGGTCGGCCCAGCTCTGCGCATAGGCCGCGACGGCCGCCTGACGCCACGGCTCGAACTCCGCCTCGCTCATGGGGCGGGCGGCCGTTCCCGGGGGCAGCGGCGGCGGGCCGGCCGACACCTGCTTGACCATGTTGCGGCTGCGCTCGACGTAGCCGAGGGCCGTGCTCAGCCGCAGCGCGGCGGTCGCCTCGGGCGGCACGGAGACGACCACCTGGCGGCAGTCCCAGGCGCGCAGCACCTCTTCGGCGGCGAGCGCGGCGACCGTGCCGCGGCCGCGCCGCCGGTCGGCCTCGTCGATGGTGAGGGAGCGGATGGTTCCGGTCGTGGGGCCCAGGGAGCGGTGGGTGGCGAGTTCGACGGCGCCGACGGGGCGGCCGTTGACGCAGACCTCGTAGGCCCGCGAGCGGCCGCCCGCAGCCTCGTGCTGGATCGGCCCGGTCGGCCGCAGGGTCGTGGTCATCAGGGGAGTTCTACCGGTCCTGCGGCCGCCCGTCACCACGTTTGCGCGAACATGCCCCCGCGGTCAGCGCGCCAGGGGGTCCCAGTCCGCGGCCGCGCGCTCCTCGAAGATCCGCATGGCCTTGGCGGTGACCGGTCCCGGCGCTGTGCCGAGGGGGCGCCCGTCGACGCCCACGACGGCCTGGACGTCGCGCAGGGTCGAGGTCAGAAAGACCTCCTCCGCCCGGTCCAGCGCGTCGAAGGGCAGATCGGTCTCCCTGGCCCCGGTCCACTCCACGGTCAGGGCGCGGGTGATTCCGGCCAGGCAGCCGCTGGCGACGGGCGGGGTGTGCAGCTCGCCGTCGAGGACGACGAAGACATTGGAGCCGGTGCCCTCGCAGAGCTGCCCGACCGTGTTGGCGAACAGGGCCTCGGAGGCGCCCTGCTCCAGCGCCCTGGCGAGAGCGACGACGTTCTCCGCGTACGAGGTGGTCTTCAGGCCTGCCAGGGCGCCGCGTTCGTTGCGCGTCCAGGGCACGGTGATCGCGGAGGTGGTGTCGGGCCTGCGCGGTGTCTCACCGAGGGCGACGACGAGCGTGGGGCCGGCGGCGCCGCGGTCGGAGCCGAGCGGAGAGGTGCCTCCGGTGTAGGTGATGCGCAGCCGTCCCAGCTCCATCGGATTGGCTTCCAGGACGGCGGCGCAGGCGCTGCGCACCTCGTCGGCGTCGGGCTCGGGCAGCCCGAGGCCCCGGGCCGAGCGGGCCAGCCGGTCGAGGTGGCGGGTGAGCGCGAAGGGCCGGCCGCGGACGGCCTTGACCGTTTCGAAGATGCCGTCGCCCACGGTCAGCCCGTGGTCGAGTACGGAGACCAGCGCGTCGTCCGCGTCCCTGAGCCCGCCATTGACCCACAGCTTCATCCGGCCGTCCTTCCGATCGCCTCGTACGCTCCCGACGCTACCGCGAGCAGCCGGTCCGCCTTCAGTTCGGTCTCCTGCCACTCCCGCTCGGGGTCGGAGCCCCAGGTGATCCCGGCGCCGGTGCCGAAGCGCAGCATGCCCTGCGGGCGGTCGATCCAGAAGGTCCTTATGCCGACGGCGAGCTCCGCGCGGCCTTTGTCGGCGTCCACCCAGCCGATGCCGCCGCAGTACGGGCCGCGGGGCGCGGTCTCCAGGGCTTCGATGATCCGCAGTGCGCTGGACTTGGGCGCGCCGGTCACGGAGCCCGGCGGGAAGGTGGCGGAGAGCAGCTCGCGCCAGCCGGCGGCGGGGGCGAGCTCGCCGCGCACGGTGGAGACCAGATGCACCAGTCCGGGGTGCGGTTCCACGGCGCACAGGTCGGGGACGGTGACGGTGCCGGTGGCGCAGACCCGGCCCAGGTCGTTGCGGACCAGGTCGACGATCATCACGTTCTCGGCGTGGTCCTTGTCCAGCAGGTCCTCCGCGGTGCGGCCGGTGCCCTTGATGGGTCCTGACTCGACGGTGCGGCCGGTGCGGCGCAGATACAGCTCGGGCGAGGCGGTGGCGATCTCGACGCCGTGGGCGGGCAGCCTGATCGTTCCTGCGTACGGGGCCGGGTTGCCGCGGGCCAGCAGGGCGGTGAGCGCGTCGACGTCGGCGTCCGCGGGGTCCGGCAGGGGCGCGGACAGGACCCGGCAGAGGTTGGCCTGATACACGTCCCCGGCCGCGATGTGCTCGCGGATACGGCGTACTCCCGCCGTGTACGCGGCGCGGTCGAGCGATGACGCCCAGTCGTCTACGGCGGGGCCGCGCCAACGCCCCGGGGCGGGCTCCGGCACCGCTTCGAGGCGTACGTCTCCGAAGCGGGCGCAGGTCAGACGGCCTTCGAAGTCTGCGGCGACGGCCCAGAAGCCGGTGGAGTCAAGGGCTTCCGGGTCGCTGGTGACATCGCGCAGATCAGAGGCGACGATACGGCCGAAGCGGGCCAGCGGGGCAAGGTCGTACACGTCTGCGAGTGTATGGCGGGCGGGGGAAAGGCGCGGATCAGCCGCTCCGGCTTGCACACACCTCAGCACGCTGCGGAAACGCGTTTTTGTGCTGGCCCAGGAATCCGCTAGAGTTCAACACGTCGCCGGGACGCGGAAGCGGACCGGAAACGACAGGCGGACGTGGCTCAGTTGGTAGAGCATCACCTTGCCAAGGTGAGGGTCGCGAGTTCGAATCTCGTCGTCCGCTCGAAGTGGGGGATCATTCCCGGGCCCCTACGCTCCGGGTGGAGTGGCCGAGAGGCGAGGCAACGGCCTGCAAAGCCGTCTACACGGGTTCAAATCCCGTCTCCACCTCCAAGGACGATTAGCTCAGCGGGAGAGCGCTTCCCTGACACGGAAGAGGTCACTGGTTCAATCCCAGTATCGTCCACTGGACCTGCACAGGTCCCCCGCGCGATTAGCTCAGCGGGAGAGCGCTTCCCTGACACGGAAGAGGTCACTGGTTCAATCCCAGTATCGTCCACTGGACCTGCACAGGTCCCCCGCGCGATTAGCTCAGCGGGAGAGCGCTTCCCTGACACGGAAGAGGTCACTGGTTCAATCCCAGTATCGCGCACGCAGTGCCCGCAGCCGGTCGGCTGCGGTCCCGAGGACGATTAGCTCAGCGGGAGAGCGCTTCCCTGACACGGAAGAGGTCACTGGTTCAATCCCAGTATCGTCCACCACCCGGAACCCCGGTCGCGTTCGGCGACCGGGGTTCTCTCGTAGCGGGCCTCAGGAGGAGAAGAGCATCCGGCCGAAGCCCTTCTTGCGGTAGTGCCCGTGGTGGCCGTGGTGGCCGCCGTGCGGGGCGCCCCAGGCGGGGGCCGGGGCCGCGGGGTAGCTCTGTGCTGCGGGCGGCGGGGGCGGGGCCTGCTGCTGCCACTGCGCCTCCAGACGGGTCAGCGACTCCAGCTCCCCGTAGTCGAGGAAGATGCCGCGGCAGCCGCTGCACTGTTCGATCTGGACGCCGCTGCGGTTGTACGTGTGCATGGGTGCATGGCACTTGGGACACTGCATGCTCTGCTCAGCTCCTCGCCGGTCGGTCGACGTCGCGGGACTCCTGCCCCATGACGAGGAGTTCAGCCTACGGGGCGGGGTCGCACGCCAACTCGGGCGGGAGGGCGGCGATCCGCACACAGGCGTCGAGCACGAGTTGTTCCACCTCGTCCGGTTCGCGGCGCTCTGCGGCCGCTTTGGCCAGAGCGAGCGCGGCCGTCTGGACGGTCAGCGCACGGGCGGGGACGTCCAGCCGGGGCCAGGGGTCGGCCGATGCCCCGGCGGGCACCGCGGGCCCCTGCGCGGAGCGGTACGCGCCGAGGAACCGCCGCCAGACGTGCGGGGGCAGCAGCCCCGCGGCATACCAGGCCGCGGGGCGGGCGAGGTCCCAGGCGGGGTCGCCGAGACCCAGGTCGTCGACGTCGATCAGCAGCCAGCGGCCCTGTGGCGCGGGGTGGCGCACCAGCTGGCCGAGATGCAGATCCCCGTGGCAGAGGGAGCCGCCGAGGGGCGGCGGCGCCTCTCCGCGCGCCCAGGCGGGCAGTCGCAGCCAGGCCCGGCGGACCGCGTCGGCGGCGGGGTGCGCGGCGGCGGCGCCTTCCATCCGGGCCACGGCCAGGGCGGCCTTGGCCGGTCCGCGCATGGCGGGCAGGGGCCCGGGCAGGCCCGGCAGGTCCGCTGCGGCGATGCGGTGCAGCCGGGCGAGCAGGGCCGCGGCCTGTTCCCAGGGGGCGGCGTCGGGGTCGCCCGGGTCGACCGGCAGTCCGTACGGCCAGGCGCTGACGGGCCTGCCGTGCAAGAGCGGGCCGGTGGCGGGGAGCGGCGGCAGGAGGACTCCGGCGAGCCGGGGGTGGGCGGCGACGGCGAGCCGGGTGCGGTGGGCGTCCGGGTCGGTGTCGGGGGCATGCGCCTTGGCGACGACCGTGTCATGGCGGACCACGGTCCCGTCGTCCCGCTCCGCAAGCACGTGCGCCGCCTGTCGGCAGGCATGGCACGGTTGCCGCCGGGAGGGGACGCGGTCGGGGGCGTGGGCCACGGACTGGGCGACGCCGGCGAGCAGGGGCACGACGGATGCGGACGCGGCGGGGGCAGACGCACCTGGTGCGGCGGATGCGGTCATGGTCTCCCCCTCCGGGCGTCGTCCCAGCACGTCATGAGCATGATCGTCGGCGCGGCGCCGGCGCGGCGTCCGTACGGACCTTACGCCCGAGGGAGGGGCGCGGGAGCCGCGCCCCCAGCGGGGCCGGGATATCCGGCCCCGCCTGCGATTGAGGCGTGGAGCGTGAGGTCTGGAGCGGGCTCCGGTTCGGGCAGGGGCGGGCCGGGGCGCAGCCGACCCCGTACCCCGGACGGCGCGATGGCCGGACAGCGCGATGGCCGGTCAGCTCCCCAGCTGACCGGCCCACCGCTGCCGTCCGCCGCACCCCCGTCCCCACGGGGCTGTTGGCCGGATGTCCCCGGCCCGGACCGCTCTTCCGGGCCCGGGGCGCCGCTCAGCGCCCCAGCATCACGCCCACGGACGACGCCTGTGCGACCACCGCGTCCCAGCCGCCGAAGACGACCACCAGCAGGGCTGCCAGCGGCAGCACCATGGCCGTTGCGACGAGGGGGTGGCGCGTGCCGGACGGACGGCCGCCGAACGCGGCGAGCGCCCTGCGTTCCTGCGTGCGGATCAGTGTCCGCGGAGCCGTGTCCGCCATGGTCCTCTCCTGTCGTGGTCGGCAGCGGCGGGCGTCCGACCTCGGGGGACGAGTGCTTGCGCCCGCCGCTTGACCTCAACACTAGGGAAACCGGCCGGGCCGGACGTCATGCCCGCGTACCGATTGCCGGGCCTCCCGGAGGATGACCCGTGCGTTCGCCGTGTACTCCCCTGGGTGGAGACGGGGACGTGCGCCTGAGGGTCTTCCCTGAAGGGTCGCGCCGGGCGGGCGCTCAGGTGAGTTCGATCACGCGCCCCGCAATCGCCGGCGCCGGGCCGGGTGCGCGGCTCAACTGCGCGGCGGCGAACGAGCATTGACTCCCTTCGGGTGGACCGGGCGGCGGTCCTCCCGCCGGTCGGCGGCGACATTCCGAACCGGCGGGAAGGCGCGGCCTATGAGCACACCGGGGCGGGGGTACGTAAGCTGTGCCACGTTGAAAACGGACGACGGGGCAGCACGGTGGGGCCTTCCACCACACATAGGGGACGGACATGGCGATGATGCGGCTCCGGCGCGAGGACCCGCGTGTCGTCGGCTCGTTCAGGCTGCACCGGCGGCTGGGCGCGGGCGGAATGGGCGTGGTCTATCTGGGCTCCGACCGCCGTGGCCAGCGGGTCGCCCTGAAGGTGATCCGGCCGGATCTGGCGGAGGATCAGGAGTTCCGGTCGCGTTTCGCACGCGAGGTCTCCGCGGCGCGGCGTATCCGGGGCGGCTGCACGGCCCGTCTGGTGGCCGCGGACCTGGAGGCGGAGCGCCCCTGGTTCGCCACCCAGTACGTCCCGGGCCCGTCCCTCCACGACAAGGTGGCCGAGGAGGGCCCGCTGCCGGCGGCCGAGGTGGCCGCGATCGGGGCGGCGCTCTCGGAGGGCTTGGTGGCGGTGCATGAGGCCGGTGTCGTCCACCGGGATCTGAAGCCCTCCAACATCCTCCTCTCCCCCAAGGGCCCGAGGATCATCGACTTCGGCATCGCCTGGGCGACCGGCGCGAGCACGCTGACGCATGTGGGCACCGCGGTCGGCTCCCCCGGGTTCCTCGCGCCCGAACAGGTGCGGGGAGCCGCGGTCACGCCGGCCACCGACGTGTTCTCGCTCGGTGCGACGCTGGCGTACGCGGGCACGGGGGACTCCCCTTTCGGGCACGGCAGTTCGGAGGTCATGCTCTACCGGGTGGTGCACGAGGAACCGCAGCTGCACGGGGTTCCCGACGCCCTGGCCCCGCTGGTGAGGGCCTGTCTGGCCAAGAGCCCGGAGGAACGGCCCAGCACGCTCCAGCTGTCGATGCGGCTGAAGGAGATCGCGGCCAGGGAGGCGCAGGGGCTGTCCGAGGCGCGGCCGCCCGCGCAGCGCAGCCGTGGCAGGGAGCGGGAGCGCGACCGGGAGAGGGAGCGTGTCGGGCCCGACCGGGCCACAGCCCGGTACACCGAACGTGCCGAGCGGCGTACCGGGGGCACGCCGGTGCCGCGTCCGCAGCCGCCGCGTACGACGGGGCGCAACGCCGCCCCGTCCGGCAGCCCCATGGTGTCCCGCCCGTCCCGTACGAACGGCCGGCCGGGCCGGACCGGGGCGCCCGTCAGGACCACCTCCACAGGCCGGCGGCCGGCCAATCCACGGCTGCTGCGGCAGCGGCTCGTCGTGTTCGTCGTGGTGACGCTGATCGTGGCGCTGGGGATCGCCCTGGCGCAGCAGCTCTGATGCGCTGCGCCGGCCGGGCGCGGCTCAGTTCAGCGGCCGGCCGGCGGCCACCGCGTAGAAGGCGACCGCGGCCGCGGCCCCCACGTTGAGCGAGTCGACGCCGTGCGCCATCGGGATGCGTACCCACTCGTCGGCGGCGACCAGAGCCTGTGTGGACAGTCCGTCCCCCTCCGCGCCCAGCATCAGCGCGACGCGCTCCAGCCGGTGCGGGGCGGCCTCGTCGATGGCGGCGGCCTTCTCGTCCGGGGTGAGGGCGAGCAGTGTGAAGCCGGCCTCCCGCACCGGCTCCAGGCCCTTGGGCCAGGAGTCGAGCCGCGCGTACGGGACCGAGAAGACGGCGCCCATGGAGACCTTCACGGAGCGGCGGTAGAGGGGATCGGCGCAGTCGGGCGAGAGCAGCACCGCGTCCATGCCGAGGGCCGCGGCGCTGCGGAAGATCGCCCCTATGTTGGTGTGGTCGTTGACCGACTCCATGACGGCCACGCGCCGCGCGGTGCGCAGCAGCTCGTCCGCCGCGGGCAGCGGCTTGCGCTGCATGGAGGCGAGCGCGCCGCGGTGTACGTGGTACCCGGTGACGCGTTCGGCGAGCTCCGGGCTCACCGCGTACACGGGCGCCGGGAGCTCGTCGATCACATCGCGCATGACGTCGACCCATTTGGCCGACAGCAGCATCGACCGCATCTCGTAGCCGGCGTCCTTGGCTCGCCTGATGACCTTCTCGCCCTCCGCGATGAACAGCCCTTCGGCGGGCTCGCGCCTGCGGCGCAGCTCGACGTCGGTGAGGCCGGTGTAGTCACGCAGACGCGGGTCGTCGGGGTCCTCGACGGTGATGAGATCGGCCACGGGGTGATACTGCCCTTTCAGTGCTGCGGCGCCAACGGGTGTGGTCACTCGGGCCGGTTCGGCGCGTCGGCGCCGACGCCGACGGTGACGACGTCGCCGACCACGATGACGGCCGGCGGCCGTACGTCCCGCGTTCTGACGGTCTCCGCAACGGTGGCGAGCGTCGCGTCGACGCGGCGCTGGGCGGCCGTCGTGCCCTCCTGGATCATCGCCAGGGGCGTGGCCGGGTCCTTGCCGTGCGCGATGAGCGCCGCGGCGATCGCACCGATCTTGTCGACCGCCATCATCAGGACCAGAGTGCCGCGCAGCTTGGCCAAGGCCTGCCAGTCGACGAGGGAACGCGGGTCGTCCGGGGCGACATGGCCGCTGACCACGGTGAACTCATGGGCCACGCCGCGATGTGTGACGGAGATGCCGGCGGCGCCGGGCACGGAGATCGAGCTGGAGATGCCGGGAACGACGGTGCAGCCGATGCCGTGCTCGGCGAGGGCCTGGGCCTCCTCCATGCCGCGGCCGAAGACGAAGGGGTCGCCGCCCTTGAGGCGGACGACCGCCTTGCCTGCCTTGGCGTGCTCGATGAGCGCGTTGTTGATGGCCTCCTGGGCCATGAAACGGCCGTACGGGATCTTCGCGGCGTCGATCACCTCGACGTGCGGGGGGAGTTCGTCGAGGAGGTCGCGCGGGCCGAGGCGGTCGGCGATCACGACGTCCGCCTCGGCGAGGAGCCGGCGGCCGCGGACGGTGATCAGGTCCGGGTCGCCGGGGCCGCCGCCGACGAGTGCGACGCCGGGCGTCCGCTCGCGGTGGTGGGGCGCGGCGAGCGTGCCGTCGCGCAGGCCCTCGACGATGGCGTCGCGCACCGCGGCGGAGCGGCGCGGGTCACGCCCGGTGAGGACCGCGACGGTCACGCCCTCGGAGCGGCCGGTGGCCGGGGTCCAGGCGGTGGCCGCGTTCGCGTCGTCGGAGCGTACGCACCAGGTGCGGGTGCGTTCGGCTTCGGCGGAGGCAAGGCGGTTGGCCGCGGGGTCGGAGGTCGCGATGAGGGCGTACCAGGTGTCGGCGAGGTCGCCCTCCCGGTAGCGCCGCCGCTCCCAGCGGACCTCACCGGCCTCGGCCATGGCCTCGACGGAGGGTGTCGCGGACGGTGAGACGAGGACGATGTCCGCCCCGGCGGCGATCAGGGCGGGGAGGCGGCGCTGGGCGACCTGGCCGCCGCCCAGGACCACGACGCGCCGCCCGGAGAGGCGGAGTCCTACGGGGTAGGCGGGGTGCGGCTCGGCTGGGTCGGCGTACTGAGCGTGCTCCACGTGCTCGGCCATGGCGGTGCGTGCTCCTCGTGCGGGACGGGCGGGCCGCTGCGGCGGTGAAGCGGCTGGTGGGCGGGGTGGCAGACCCCGTCGCCCCACCTTACGGTGCGGGTGCCGCATCCGGGCCCCGGGCATCCGAGAAGACGCCGGCCGCGGGCCGGGGACTTCTCCGGCACCCCGAAGGGGAAGGGTGGGGGGACCGTTCCGGCGCCCCGAGCGGCGCGAGTCGGCGGTCTTCCGTGGGCGGCGGCGGGGCTGCCCCCTGCCAAGGGGGTGCGGGGCAGCCCCGCACCCCGGGTGGCGGCCTACTTCTCGGTGACGCCCGCCGAGTCAAACGTCGCCACCTCGTGCATCGCGCGCGCCGCGCTCTGCACGAGGGGCAGGGCCAGCAGCGCGCCCGTCCCCTCGCCGAGGCGGAGGTCGAGGTCGACGAGGGGGCGCAGGCCGAGCTTGTTGAGGGCGGCGACGTGGCCGGGCTCCGCGCTGCGGTGACCCGCGATGCAGGCCGCGAGGGCCTCGGGTGCGATCGCCCGGGCCACCAGCGCCGCCGCCCCCGCGCTCACCCCGTCCAGGACGACCGGCGTCCGCAGCGACGCACCGCCCAGGATGAAGCCGACCAGTGCCGCGTGCTCCAGTCCGCCCACCGCCGCGAGGACTCCGACGGGGTCCGCGGGGTCGGGGGCGTGGAGTTCCAGCGCACGGCGGACGACGTCGACCTTGCGGGCGAGCATCTCGTCGTTGATGCCGGTGCCCCGGCCGGTGATCTCGCTGGGGTCCATGCCCGTGTAGACCGCGATGAGCGATGCGGACGCGGTGGTGTTGGCGATGCCCATCTCACCGGTGAGCAGGGCCTTGTTGCCCGCCGCCACCAGGTCCCGCGCCGTCTCGATGCCCACCACCATCGCCGCGTGGACCTCTTCGCGGCCGAGCGCGGGCCCGTTGGTGAAGTCCGCGGTGCCGGGACGGACCTTCCGGGGCAGCAGGCCCGGCGTCGCGGGCAGGTCCCCGGCCACGCCCACGTCGACGACGCAGACCTCCGCGCCCACCTGGTTGGCGAACGCGTTGCACACCGCCCCTCCGCCGAGGAAGTTGGCGACCATCTGGGCCGTGACCTCCTGGGGCCACGCGGTCACGCCCTGGGCGTGCACCCCGTGATCGCCGGCGAAGATCGCGACGGCTGCGGGCTCCGGGATCGGCGGCGGGCACATCCGGGACAGACCGCTGAGCTGCGCGGAGATGATCTCCAGCATGCCCAGCGCCCCGGCCGGCTTGGTCATCCGCTTCTGCCGCTCCCACGCTTCGCCGAGCGCCTTGGCGTCCAGCGGGCGGATGTTGCCGACCGTCTCCTGGAGCAGATCGTGCGGCTCCTCGCCCGGCAGGGCGCGCCGGCCGTAGGTCTCCTCGTGGACGACCCACGACAGCGGGCGTCGCTTGGACCAGCCGGCCTGCATCAGCTCCGGCTCCTCAGGGAACTCGTCGACGTATCCGACGCACAGGTACGCGACGACCTCGAGGTGCTCCGGCAGGCCGAGCGCCCGGACCATCTCACGCTCGTCGAAGAAGCTGACCCAGCCCACGCCGAGGCCCTCCGCGCGGGCGGCGAGCCACAGGTTCTCGACCGCGAGGGCGGAGGAGTAGGGGGCCATCTGCGGCTGGGTGTGCCGGCCGAGGGTGTGGCGGCCGCCGCGGGTCGGGTCGGCGGTGACGACGATGTTGACGGGCGTGTCGAGGATGGCCTCGATCTTCAGTTCCTTGAACTGCTTGGCGCGGCCCTTCGGCAGCGACTTCGCGTACGCCTCACGCTGCCGCTGGGCCAGCTCGTGCATGGTGCGGCGGGTCTCGGCGGAGCGGATGACCACGAAGTCCCAGGGCTGGGAGTGGCCGACGCTGGGCGCGGTGTGGGCCGCTTCGAGGACGCGCAGCAGCACCTCGTGCGGGATCGGGTCGGAGCGGAAGCCGTTGCGGATGTCGCGGCGCTCGCGCATCACACGCAGCACCGCCTCGCGCTCGGCGTCGGCGTAGCCGGGCGCGGGCCCGTTCTCCGGGGCGGGAGCGGCGGCCGGGGCGGTTTCGGGGTCCGCGGGGGCTTCTCGTTCCTCCGGGGCCGGTGCCCCGTCGGCGGTCCCGGTCGGCTGCGCGGTCCCGGTCGGCTGCGCGGCCTCGTGCTGCTGCACCGGCTCGGCCTGCTGCACCGGCTCCGTCTGCCGCTCGGGGTCGGGTTCGGGCTGCGGTGCCGGCTCCAGGATTGCCGCGTCCGCTGCTTCCACTGCTTCCGGTGCTTCCGGAGCGAGCGGCTCCTGCTCGGCTGCCGGCTTGGTCGCCGGCTCGGCCTGCGGCGCGACGGGCTCCGGAGCGGACCTCGCAGGCTCTGCCGGCGGCTCGACCGAACGCGGCGCGGGCACGACGGCGGCCGGTGCGGGCTGATGGCCTGGCTCCATCGTCGCCGGTGAGACGACTGTTTCTGCCGGTGCGGCAGTGGATGTGGGCTGCCCGTGTGACTCGGGTGACTGAGGGGACAGAGGGGTCATGGGGGGCTGCGGGTTCCACGGGATGCCCGCCTGCGGCGGGATCTCGCCGAGCTGGGGTCCCGGAAGGACGGCTGCCGCCTCCTCGCCCGGCACGTCGAGGTATTCGAGCCCGGGGGCCGCCGCGGGCACCTGGTGGCCCACGGTGACCTGCACCGGCTCCGACGCCGCTGGCTGCTCCGGCTCAGCCGCCGCCGACGGGGCGGGCGCCGGCTCGGCACCGGTCGCCTCCGCCACAGCCGACTGCACGGGCAGCGGCTCGGCGGGCTGCGGCGAGGTCTGCGGCGCGCCCGCGGGACCGCGGTCGGCGAGGGAGCGCACGACGCCGCTCGTCGGCTCGGGGACGGGCGGGCCCATGTGCAGGGGACGGCGGGCGGACTGCGACGGCGACGGCGACGGCGCGGCCATGGCGGCGGGCGGGACGCGTACGCCCCCGAGGTCCACGGAGCCCGAGTCCCGGCCGCCCATCTCGTGTGCGCCGGGCACATGCTCGTCCGCCGCGGGTGCGACGGGCGTCGCGGGCTCCTGCGGCGCGGCGGCGTGCTCAGTGGCTTCGTACGGCGGGACCGGCTCGGCGGTCTGGGTTGCGGGTTCCTGGTGCGCGACCGGTTCCGGCACCACCGGCTGCTCTGCGGGGACGGCTTCCTGCACGGCGGGTTCCGGCGGAGCGGGAGCGGCGGCGGGAGCCTGCGCCGGCTCCGGAGCCACGACCTGCGGCGGGAGCGGCGCCTGGGCGGCGATCTGCTCCCGGGCGGCGGCCGTCGGCTCGGAGCCGGGCGCGGGCTCCTGCGGGTCCGCGGCTTCCGGAACGGCGGCCGCCGGCGCCGCTGCGGCGGCTTCCGGAACCGCCTGCTGCTCCCGCTGTGCCGGCAAGGGCGCCTGCGCGTGGGCGGCGTCCGGCGTGTGGGCGGCGTCCTGCGCGGGTACGGGCGCGGGCACGGCGGCGGGGGTGTGCACGGGCTGCGGCGCGACCGGCTGCGGGTCGCTCCATGCCCCCGCCGAGCCGGGCATCAGCAGCAGATCGTCCTCGTCGGCGTTGTCGGAGGCGTCAAGGAAGGTGTACACACCCGGAGCGGGGACGCCCGGCTGCTCCACCAGCCTTGCGTTCTCCGGCAGCCCCTCGCCCGGGACCTGGCCGGTGTCAGTCATGCGTACCCCTCGCCCATCGCTTGTGATCCTTCGCCTGTGGCCCGGGGCGTCGCGCCGCGGCGCACCCCGCGCCCGTCAACAAGAACGAGCGGGTGCGCCACGCGGCACGATGGCCCCGGCAGCAAGCATTGTCGCGGCCGATCGCCCCTGCGGCAGGCAGTTCCGCAGCGGTTCGGTGTGGGCTGCGCCACGTCGCGCTCCCCCCGGTTCCGACGTACCACAACCGGAGCCCAATGCGGCCCCTTTTTCCGGACATTGGTGAACCAATCGCCGAACGCCCGGCTGCGGTACGACGATCGGCCAGCCTACCCCGCGCCGTCCGTCCGCGGGGTCACAGGGCGCGGTCGGGCTGCCGGGGAGCGGCCCTGCCGGAGAGCAGGAAGACGACGCAGCGGTCGCGCTCCGCCCAGTCGGCGGTGTCGAGTTCGACGGACTGGAGCAGCGCGCACTCGACGGTGTAGCCGCCGGCGGCCAGAGCCGCTCCGACGGCCTCGGCCTCGTCGCGGGTGGTGGCATGGGTGACGATGCGGTCGGGGCGGCGCTCGGCGCAGGCGGTGACCACGGCGACGCCGCCGCCTCCGATCCGTACGACGTCCGGTTCCGGCAGCCGTTCGAGCACGTGCGGGGCGTGGCCGTGCACCGTCTGGAGCTGTACGCCGAAGCGGCGGGCGGCGGCCTCGGTCCTGCCGCAGGCGGCGGGGTCGGCGTCGACGGCGATCACCGCTGCGCCGAAGCGGGCGGCCTCCACGGCCAGTGCGCCGCTGCCGCAGCCGATGTCCCACACGAGGTCGCCGTAGCGCGGTCCAAGGCGGGCCAGCTGTGCGGCGCGCAGTTCGGGGGCGTCGCCCGGGCTCCCGCCGGGCCCGTCGCCGTCACCGTCCCCGTACTCCTCGGGGGAGAGCGCCCAGCCGCGCACCGGGGGCGGGTAGCCCAGGTCGCGTCCCATGGCCCAGCCGCCCGCGCCGTTGCCGGGCGGTGTGCCGCCGCCGCCCGCGCCGCCGATGACGATCACCACGTTGGGGTCGCTCCAGACATGGTCGGCGGCCTTGTCGGAGGTGAGGACGGTGACCTGCTCGCGTTCCGTGCCGAGTTCCTCGCAGATGACGAAGGTGCGGTGCACTCCGTCGAGGAGGAGGGCGAGCTCCGCGGGGCCGGCTCCGGGCGAGGTGAGCACGGCGACCTTGCCGTGGGCCCGGCAGACGTTGACTGCACGGCGCAGCGTGCGGGCGTGGGCGACGACGATCTGGGCGTCGTCCCAGGGCATTCCGGCGCGGGCGAAGGCCGCGGCGACCGAGGAGACGGCGGGCACCACCTCGACTTCCAGTCCGTACTCCGGCGCATGCAGGGTGCGGACGACTCCGAAGAAGCCGGGGTCTCCGTCGGCGAGGACGACCGCGGTGCCGCGGTGGCCGGCGATCCGCCGGGCGGCGAGGCCGACGCTGCCGAGGCGGATGCGTTCCGCGTCGCCGGGCACCTCGGGGAGGGCAAGGTGATGGGCGGCTCCGGCCACGAGGGTGGCGGCGGAGAGGGCGGAGACGGCTGCCGCGGTGAGGGGCGAGCCGTCCCAGCCGATCACCGTGACCCGGTCGGCCATCGTCGTCAGTCTCCTGGTGTCGTCGCAGGTGGTGAGGCGCCCGCAGGCTGCGGGCACGGTGAGATTACCCGGAGTCCCGCGGCATCGCCTCGCCGCCTGCCGCGGCCCGCGGCCCGCCGGGGTCAGTTCCAGTCGGTGAAGGAGGCGTATCCGGCGTCCGCGAACTGGTCGGCCGCGCCCTCGAGGTCCTCGGGCAACAGGCTCCAGACGATCAGATCGGTGCGGATGTCGGTCCAGCCGCCGTCCTCGGTCTGGGTACGCGCTATCCACGCGTTGCGGAGCACTCCCTCGCTGATGCAGCCGATCTTCTGGGCGACCTGCTGGGAGGCGGTGTTGTCGGCGGCGGTGCGCAGCTCCAGGCGTTCGAAGTGCTGGTCGCGGAAGAGCCACTGAGCGACGGCGAGCAGGGATTCGGTGGCGTAGCCCTCGCCGCGCGCCCAGGGGGCGGTGACATACGCGGCTTCGGTGGACAGGGTGCGCCAGTTGGTGTGCTGCAGCTGGACGATCCCCACGAGCCGCTGGGTGAGGAACTCGGTGACGGCGAAGACGATGCCGCGGCCTTCGCTGCGCTCTGCCGGTGCGGTGGCACGGACCCAGGCTTCGGAGTCGGCGGGGGTGTAGGGGTGGGGTGCCGGGGTCCAGGCGGTGACCAGTTCGTCGTTCATCATCTCGGTGAGCGCCGGGACGTCGGCGTCTTCAAAGGGGCGCAGCACCAACCGCTCCGTGCTGATGGACACGTCCGGGAAGGTCGTCATGCGCATCTCCATGCCGGTCTGGCGTGCCGGTCGCCGTATGGTGACCGCTGTTGTCGCGTGGGGCGTTGTGGCTCGTGTGGTGCGTAGCCGTGAAGGCACAGCATGCAACATCGAGCGGGGAGCGTGCATGGCCGGGTCGGGTACGGCCCGGTGTACGGCGAGGCCCGCGCCCTGGAACATGCAGGTCACAGGGTGCGGGCCTGGCGGTCCGTCAGCGGATGCCGCTCACTTGGCGGCTGAGAAGGCAGGGATGACGGAGCCTTCGTAGGTGTCCTGGATGTACTTCTTCACCTCGGGCGAGTTGAGAAGTCCGACGAGCTTCCTGACGCGCGGGTCGTTCTCGTTGCCTTCCTTGACTGCGAGGAAGTTGGCGTACGGGTTGCCCTCGGCCTTCTCCAGCGCCAGGGAGTCGGCGGCGGGCTTGAGGTCCGCCTCGATGGCGTAGTTGCCGTTGATGACGGCGGCGTCCACGTCGTTCAGGGCGCGGGGCAGGGTGGCGGCCTCAAGCTCCTTGAACTTCAGGCCCTTGCCGTCGGCGATGTCGGACAGCTTGGCGTCGGCGCCCGCGCCGTCCTTGAGGGTGATCAGGCCGTTGTCGGCGAGCAGCTTGAGCGCGCGGCCCTCGTTGGTGGTGTCGTTGGGCACGGCGACGGTCTGGCCGGCCTTGAGGTCCTTGAGGTCCTGGGCGCTCTTGGAGTAGAGGCCGAGCGGCTCCAGGTGGACGTCGGCGACGGGCACGATGTGGGTGCCGTTCTTCTTGTTGAAGTCGTCGAGGTACGGGCGGTGCTGGAAGAAGTTGGCGTCGACCTGCCCGCTCTCGGTGGCGGTGTTCGGCAGGACGTAGTCCGTGAACTCCTTGACCTCGAGCTTGAGGCCCGCCTTGGCGGCCAGCTTGTCCTTGACGTAGGTGAGGATGTCGGCGTGCGGCGTGGGGGACGCGGCGACGACCAGCGGCTTGGAGGCGTCTGCGTTGCCGGAGCCCTGCTCCGGGTCGGAGGCGGTGCCGCAGGCGGTGAGGCCGAGGGCGAGGGCGGCGAAGGCCGAGGTCGCCAGAGTGACCTTGGTGTTCTTGGTGTTCTTGGTGTTCTTGGTGTTCTTGAGCACGAAGAGTGCCTCTTTCTGGTGGTGCGGTTGACGCCCGGACAAGGAGTACGGGCCGATGGGTGCCGGGAGATTGGTGCCGGGTATGGATCCGGCGGCTGCTCAGGCGGCGCGTCCCCGGCGGGCCAGCAGCCGTGCGGCGGTGTCGCCGATGAGCTGCACCGCGGTCACGATCGCGATCAGGATGACGACCGTGATGAGCATGAACTGGGTCTCGAAGCGCTGGAACCCGTAGGTGACGGCCTTGGAGCCCAGTCCCTCGCCGCCCACCGCACCGGCCATCGCCGAGTACCCGACGAGGACGATGACGGTGGTGGTGACGGCGGAGACCAGCGACGGAAGGGCCTGCGGCAGCAGGACCTTGCGCACGACGGCGGGGATGGAGCCGCCCATGGACTGGACGGCTTCGACCAGCCCGTGGTCGACCTCGCGGACGGCGGTCTCGACGAGCCGGGCGAAGAAGGGGATGGCGCCGACGGCGAGCGGCACGATCATCGCGGTGGGGCCGATGAAGGTGCCGACGACGAGCTGGGTGAACGGGATCAGCGCGATCAGCAGGATCATGAACGGCAGCGAGCGGCCGATGTTCACGATCACCCCGACGACGCGGTTCACGGGGAGGTTCTGCAGCAGTCCGCCCTTGTCGGTCAGCACGAGGAACACGCCGAGCGGGAGACCGCCGAGGACGGTGACGAGAGTGGACCACAGCACCATGTAGAGGGTGTCTGCGGTGCCCTGCTGCAGCAGCGGCTGCATCTCGGACCAGGTCACTCGGCCGCCTCCTCGGCCAGGGCGGGGCCGTCGGCCGCCGCGGCGGACGGGTTGTCGTCCACGACGTCGATCTGCAGGCCCTGTTCGCGCAGGAAGCCGACGGGGACGACGTTCTCCTCGTACGGTCCGGGCAGCTCGATGCGCATGCGGCCGATCTGCCGGCCGCCGACGGTGTCCATCGCGGCGCCGAGGATCGAGATGTCGATGTTGTACGTGCGCGAGAGCTGGGAGATCACCGGCTGGGTCGCCGTCTCGCCGTGGAAGGTGACGTCGAGCACGGTGCGGTCGGGGCCCGAGGCGTGGCCGCCGACGGGGAAGAGCTCGCGCGCGAGCTCCGAGCCGGGGGTGGCCAGCAGTTCGCTGACCGTGCCTGACTCCACGACCTTGCCCTTCTTCATCAGGGCGGCGGAGTCGCAGACGGTTTTGACGACGTCCATCTCGTGGGTGATGAGCAGCACGGTGAGGCCGAGCGCGCGGTTGAGTTCGCGCAGCAGCGTCAGGATCGAGCGGGTGGTCTCGGGGTCGAGGGCGCTGGTGGCCTCGTCGGAGAGCAGGACCTTGGGGTCGCCCGCGAGCGCCCGTGCGATGCCGACGCGCTGCTTCTGACCGCCGGAGAGCTGTCCGGGGTAGGCCCTGGCCTTGTCTGCAAGGCCGACCAGGTCGAGCAGTTCCAGGGCCTTGCGGGAGCGTTCGGCGCCGGAGACCTTGAGGATCTCCAGGGGCAGTTCCACATTGTCCTGGACGGTGCGCGAGGACAGCAGGTTGAAGTGCTGGAAAACCATGCCGATGCGGCTGCGGGCCTCGCGCAGCTCCTTGCCCGCGCGGAGGCCTCGGCCGGCGAGGGCGGTCAGGTCCCGGCCGTCGACGGTCACGGTCCCGGAGGTGGGTCGCTCCAGCAGATTGACGCAGCGGATGAGGGAGGACTTCCCGGCGCCGCTCTGGCCGATGACGCCGAAGACCTCGCCTTCGCGCACCTGCAGGTCGACGTCGTCGAGGGCGGTGACCTCGCGGCCTCGTGACTGGTAGACCTTGGTCAGGCCTGTTGTGGTGATCACAGGGATGTTCCGTCGTTGTCGAGTGCGCGGCGCGGTGTGTGCGCCGGGCACGGGGCATTCGGGTGTGGAGAGTCAGTGACGGCCGGGCCCATGCGGCGGGTCCGTCCGGGCGGCCCGGGCGGCGCGTGCGCAGGGGTTCGGTCCGGGGTCGGCGGCCGGGCGCCGACGGACGCCGCACACGGCACGGCTGTCGGTCTCGCTTCGGGGCGCGAGGCGTACGGCAGGGGCCCTCAGAAGGCGCACATTCGACACATGCAACGAGCACCGGGCGTCGTTTTCGCCTCGGTCGCAGGGGTGCGGCTGCTCGTCGTGGTCATGGCGGCAAGTAAAGCAGACAGCCGTACGAACTGATCACGACTGTCCGCATTCCGGACGTCGCTCATGCGGCATATGGACGGCTTGAGGCTGTACGCCACAGGTGGGAGCAGATCGGCGACAGGCCGCTTCGACCGGACTGACCTGCGCGGACACCGGGGACGGAGCTCCGGCGGCGGCGTCCGGGCCGTCCGGCACGACCGCCGTGCTGTGGTCAAGACCACCACCCCCGGGCAACCCCGTGGGCCCGCTCGCATCGGGCCTTTCAGCCCGTAATACTCTCTAAGCCATGCTTGACGCCCTGACGATCGCGATCGGTGTGACCGCGGTCGCCCTCGCCGCCTGGTGCGGCTTCGCCGCCTATCGCGACCAACCCACCAAGGACTGGCATTTCATCGGCATGGCAGTGGTGTCGCTGCTGGCCTTCGCCCAGTTGGCGGTCGGCGTCGTCCAGCTCGCGCGGGGCGAGGAGCCCCACGAGGGCACGGCGATCTTCCTGGCGTATCTGATCGGCTCGTTCGCCGCCGTCCCGGCGGCCGGCTTTCTGTCGCTGGCGGAGCGGACGCGGTGGGGTTCCGCGACGGTCGCGGCCGGAGCGATCGTGCTGGCGGTGCTGGAAGTGCGGCTCTACGACATCTGGAAGGGCTGAGGGGCTTTTATGACGGAGAACCGAACCGCGATCGCCCCGGCCGGGGCGTCGAAGACCCCGCGGAGCCGGCTCGTCCAGGGGCCCGGCCTGCTGCTGGTGTGGCTGTACGGGGTGATGTCCGTCGGCTCGGTGTCGCGGTCCGCCTACCAGATCCTCACGGAGTTCGACCGCGCACCGCTCGCGTACTCGCTCTCAGCGGTGGCGGCCGTCGTGTACGCGTTCATCACCTACACACTGGTGCGCGGCGGCGAGAGGGCCCGCAGGGCAGCGCTGGCCTGCTGCGCCGCCGAGCTCGCGGGCGTGCTGATCGTGGGGACCTGGACGCTTCTGGAGCCGTCGCTCTTCCCCGACGACACGGTGTGGACGACCTACGGCATGGGCTATGTCTTCATTCCGGTGCTGCTGCCGGTCACCGGGATGCTGTGGCTGCGCAGGCCCCGGATCTCCCCTCCGCCCCGCCCGGTCCCGTAGCCGGGGGGGGCACCCTCATGGAGGCGTCGATCCGGCCCTCCGGCGTCTGATCCGGCCCTCCGGCGTCTGATCCGGCCCTCCGGCGTCTGAGGAGCGGGGGTCCGGGGGCGGAGCCCCCGGTTGGGGCGTCAGGCGCTGGCGACGAACGTCCCGGGCCGCACGCCCTTCACCGCTTCCTTCTCCAGGGTGACGACGGTCAGCCTGGGGCCCACCTGCTCACGGGAGACCGGCGCATAGCCCCGGCTGCGGTACAGCCGCAGATTGCCCTCGCTGCGGTGGCCGGTGAAGAGCTGGAACCGCTTGACCGCCGGGTCCTGTGCGAAGACCGCCTCGATCGCGTCCAGAAGCCGCCCGCCCAGGCCGTGGCGCTGCATCCTGGGGTGCACGATGAGCTTGGCGATACGGGCCGTGCCCGTCGAGTCGGCCTCTCCGCGCACTGAGGCCACCACCTCGCCGCCGAGCCTGGCCACCAGCGCACAGCCCCGGGCGATTTCCGCCTTGAGGTCGTCGAGTGTCTGGGTGAGAGGCTCGATGGCGTAGTCCCCGTACAGCTCGGCCTCGCTCTGGTAGCACAGATACTGGAGCTTGAGGATGTGCTCCGCGTCCTGCTCCGTCGCCGCTGAGATGGTCACGCTCATGCCCATGTGCGCATGCCTCCCGCTCACCTGTCCGCCGGTTGTCTACCGCTCCTTTCCCCGAAGTTCAGGAGCCGCAACCTCTGCCGAGAGCATTCTGCGCAGGCATCCCAGGCAACGGGAACGCATTGGCCCCAAACTCCCTTGTGAGATACCCAACTCTCCTGCGATCTCTCGGTAGGTCGGGTCGTTTGGGGACAACATCGCAGTCAGCAGCCGTGGGCAGTTCCCAGGAGTGCGGGCCACGGCGGCCCGGATCGCGCGCCGCCGTTCGGCCCTCAGGGCAGCCCGCTCGGGGGCGCCCGGGGAGTCCTGCGTCGGGTCCGTCACGGGCTCTTCGGCGTAGGGCAGCTCACGGGCTGCCGTCCTGCGGGCGCGGCGCGCTTCCGCACGTACCGCCCGTTTGACCCAGCGGGCCGCGTCCGACGGCGGTCCGTCGCCGTCGAGTCGCTCCAGCAGCCGCAGCCAGACGGCCTGTTCGAGGTCGCCGGGCTCCATGGCTGCGGCCGGGGCCTCGGCCGTGGCCTCGGCGTTCACCAGCGGACGCAGCGCACTGACGACACGTGCCCGGGCGGCGGTTTCGTCGAGAAGCGTCATGCCCGGCGGGACGTGCCGTCGCGCGGCGGCGGTTTCCGCACGACGGCAGCGTCACCCGCACGCGGGGCCCTGCGTACCGAAGTTGACGCACAGGGCCCCTGCGTCGAGCCTCCCGGGCGGGGAGGTTCAGCCGTGGAAGTCCGCTGCGGCCAGCAGTCCGGTGTCCGGATGGTCGGTAAAGATCCCGTCGATGCCGGTCTCGAGGTACGTCCGGTAGGCGCCGAAGACGTCGCCGAACGCGGCGGGGTCCGTGCCGCGCCGGAAGTCCGCGGGCAGGAAGGTGTTCTCGTTGCGCATCGTGTACGGGTGCAGGATGAGCCCCTTGCGGTGGGCGTCCTGTACGAGGGTGGTGGGCTTTCCCAGCTTCCCGTCGGCGTCCTTGGGGATGACCAGGTCCAGGACGGGGCCGATGCCCTGGGCGAAGGAGGCGATCCACTCCAGCCCCTCGGGGGTGATCAGATCGGCCGTGGTGCGCGGGTCGCCGGCCATGGTGAAGTCCCAGGGCCGGTAGTCCGCGGTCCACAGCAGCACGACGCGGGGCGAGGACACCAGCTTCGCCATGCGCTGCATGCTGCTCGGTTCGAACGACTGGAGGAAGACCGGCGAGTTGTGGCGGTGCCGTCCGTACCGGCGCAGCAGCCGGGCCAGGGGTTCCTCCAGTCCGAGCCCCAGCTCACGGAAGTAGGTGGGGTGCTTGGTCTCGACGTGGAGCCAGACGGGGCAGCCGCGGCGACGGCCCTCCTTGTCGGCCCAGCGCAGCACCTCCTCGAAGGTCGGTATGGTCCAGCGGCCGTCGTAGAGGGTGTTGTCCGGGCGGGTGGCGGGGATGCGCTCCTTGGCGCGCAGCGTCTTCAGCTCGGCGAGGGTGAAGTCCTCGGTGAACCAGCCGGTGATGGCCGTTCCCTCGACGGTCTTGGTGGTCTTGCGGGAGGCGAACTCCGGGTGCTCCGCGACGTCCGTCGTGCCCGTGATGTCGTTTTCGTGACGGCAGACGAGATGGCCGTCCTTGGTGGGCACCAGGTCCTGTTCTATGACGTGCGCGCCCATGTCGAGGGCGAGCTGGTAGGAGCCCAGGGTGTGCTCCGGGCGGTAGCCGCTGGCGCCGCGGTGGGCGATGACCGTGGGGACGGGCAGCTGCCTGTACGAACCCCAGTGCCCGCCGCGGCCGTGGCCGCGATCCTGGGCCGCTGCCGGAGAGGCTCCGGCAACTCCCGCGCCGAGTGCGGCCGTGCCGCCGAGAACCGCGGCCCCCAGCACCGTCCGTCGTCCCGGAGTCCTGTCCGCGTCCTTGGTCATCGACTCTCCTCTGGTCTCCCGCAGGGGTCCTGCACCTGACAAGCAGCGTCCGATGCTAGGCGGTCTCCCTTACGCACGGCAGTCCGGGGGCCAACGCCCCGGCGACATACGTCAACACTGCGTATCGGATCCGTGAACCCGATGTGCGATCTGCCGAGACCCGCGAGTATCGTCCTCACCTGCACGGGCCTCGCGGTCCTGCGCCCGCCGTCCATGACACCGGAGGACCCGTTGTCCCGCTTGTCGCTCATCAAGGCAGTGCTCGGACCGATCCTGCGCCTGATGTTCCACCCGCGGGTGGAAGGCGCCGAGAACATCCCGGGCTCGGGCCCGGTCATCCTCGCCGGCAACCACCTGACCTTCATCGACTCGATGATCCTTCCACTGGTCACGGACCGGCCGGTGTACTTCATCGGCAAGGACGAGTACGTGACGGGCAAGGGTCTCAAGGGCCGGCTGATGGCCTGGTTCTTCACCGGCGTCGGCATGATCCCGGTGGACCGCGACGGCGCCAACGGCGGTGTGGCGGCGCTGATGACGGGCCGCCGGGTGCTGGAGGAGGGCAAGCTCTTCGGCATCTACCCGGAAGGCACCCGCTCCCCCGACGGCCGCCTCTACCGCGGCCGCACCGGCATCGCCCGGCTCACCCTGATGACCGGCGCGCCGGTGGTGCCCTTCGCCATGATCGGCACCGACAGGCTCCAGCCGGGCGGCGCGGGCCTGCCCCGCCCGGGCCGGGTCACGGTCCGCTTCGGCGAGCCGATGGAGTTCTCCCGCTACGAGGGCATGGACCGCGACCGGTATGTGCTGCGGGCGGTGACGGACTCGGTGATGACGGAGGTCATGAGGCTGTCGGGGCAGGAGTACGTGGACATGTACGCCACGAAGGCGAAGGCGGCGTAGCGCCTCCGGCGGGGTCCTGTTCCCCTGAACCGGGGCTCCACCCCGGGACCGACGTCCGGGCGCTCCACCCCGGACCCCTGTGACTGAAACGCCGGCGAGGCTCGGCGTGCGCCTCAGACGCCGGCGGGCTTGAGGTCGGGGCGGCCGGTCTCAGCTCATCGGGGCACCTGGGTGGGGGCCGCCTCTGGGACCGCCGCCGACGGAGTCCGGGGGAGGTAGCCAGGTGAGATCGAGGACGCGGCCGAACCCCGTACCAGGGGTCTGGGGGCCTGCCCCCCGGTTATGAGAAGGGGCGGGCCAAGGGAACAGGCCCCCGGGCTACGGGTGTTCCACGCCCGCCTCGAGTCGCTGGCCGCGCAGCAGGAACCACGCCGCCACCGCCGTGGCCAGCAGAACCGCCGCGCCGACGGCCGAGGCGACATGCAGACCGTCGACGAAGGCCCGCTGCGCCGCGGCGACCAGCGCCGCACCCGTCTCGCCGGGCGCCTCGGCCGCCGCCTCCACCGCGCCGCCGAGCGACTCGTGCGCGGCGGACGCGACCCCCGCCGGAATGCCGTCCGGCGTCGCGAAGTCGCGGTAGACGCCGGTGACGATGGAGCCGAGCAGCGCGATGCCGAGCGCCGCGCCCAGTTCGTACGCCGTCTCGGAGACCGCGGAGGCCGCCCCCGCCTGCTCCTTCGGCACGCTGGAGAGGATCACGTCCGAGGTGACGGTGAACGAGAACCCGGCCCCCGCGCCCACGACCAGCAGGATCGCGCCAAGCAGCGGATAGCCGGTGGACTGGCTGACCATGGTCAGTGCGCCGAGCGCGACGCCCACCGCGGCCAGGCCGCCGGCCACCACGCCCCGTACCGAGAAGCGCCGGGCGACGGCGCCCGCCGCCAGTCCGGTGGCGACCGCTCCGATCGCCGCGGGCAGTTCTGCCAGGCCGGCCTCGAAGGGCCGCCGGTCCTGGACCAGTTGCAGGAACTGGGAGAGGAAGAAGACCAGACCGGACAGCCCGAGGATGGTCAGCAGGTCCGCCAGGACGGCTGCGGAGAACCCGCGGTGCCGGAACAGGCGCATGTCGAGCAGCGGCGCGGGCAGGGTGAGCTGCCTGCGGACGAATCCGTACAGGCCGGCCAGTCCGATCAGTGCCGAGATTCCGGCGTCCCAGCTCGCGCCATGGGTCGCCGCCTCCTTGACGGCGTAGACGACGGCGACCACGCCGACGAGCGAGAGGGCGACGCCGGCCAGGTCCCAGGGGCCCGCAGCCGGGTTCCTGGACTCGGGTATCAGCTTGACGCCGACGAGGACGAGGACGGCCATCACCGGCAGGTTGATCAGGAAGACCGAGCCCCACCAGAAGTGCTCAAGCAGGAGTCCTCCGACCACGGGCCCCACTGCCGCGCCCGCCGAGGCCATGGCGCCCCAGACGCCGATGGCGAGGCTGCGCTCCCTGGGGTCGTGGAAGATGTTCCGGATCAGCGCGAGCGTGGCCGGCATGAGGGTCGCTCCGGCGACGCCGAGCAGCGCACGTGCGGCGATCATCAGCTCGGGAGTGGTGGCGTATGCGTTGAGCACGGACACCGCGCCGAACGCCACCGCCCCGGTCAGCAGCAGCTTCTTGCGGCCGATCCGGTCGCCGAGGCTGCCCATGGACACCAGGAGTCCGGCGATGACGAAGGAGTAGACGTCGCCGATCCACAGCAGTTGGGTGGCCGACGGCTGGAGGTCCTCGCTGAGGAACGGCGTGGCGAGACCGAGCACCGTGGCGTCGACGGCCACCAGCAGCACGGCCAGGACCAGCACCGCGAGGGCGAGCCAGCGCCCGGGCCGGTGCAGGGTGTCGTCCGTCCCGGTCGTGCGCCGGACGGTACTGGTCATTTCTCCACACTCCGCTGTGCTCCGCCGAGCAGCAGCTCGGCGATCATGTACTGGAAGTCGTTCTTGGCGACCCGGCCGTCCATGACGGCCCAGGCGCAGGTGCCGATGAGCCCGTAGAGGGCCTCGGTCAGCCAGGCGGGCGGGAGATCGATGCGGAACTCGCCCTGTTCCTGGCCGCGCCGGAAGAGGGCGGCGACCCGGGCGTCCAGCCGGGCCCAGCCCTCGTTGACCTGGTCGCCTTCGAACAGCTGGTTCTCGGTGACGAGGAAGGCCAGCAGATCGGCCGCGGGCTCCATCTCGGCGATCAGTCGCCGCAGCGCGGCGCTCGCATCGCCCTCGTCGGCCCGGGCCCGGTCGAGGGCCGCTTCGAACTCCTGGATGCCGAGCCCCTCTAGGGCTCTGACCAGGGCGTCCCGCCCGGCGAAGTGCCGATGCAGGGTGGCCCGTCCGATGCCCGCGGCCCGGGCGACCTCGTCCATCGTGGCGGTCGACTTGCGGGAGAGCAGAGCGGCGGCGGCCTTGAGTACCTGATCACGATCCATTGCCATGAGACAAGCATACCTCATATGAGACGTTGACGTCTCACTCGGGATGTGACTGCCTCATACAAGACAGCGACGCCGCCCTGCTCGATACGAGCAGGGCGGCGTCGACGGAGAGGACGGGCGGGAGAGCGCTACCGCTTGGCAGTGGCCCAGGCACGCTGGACCGCAAGGTCCTCCTTGACCTCGGCGAGCTGGACGGCGACCGCCGCGGGCGCCGTGCCGCCGCGGCCGCTGCGGGAGGCGAGAGCTCCCGGGACGTTCAGGACGGTGCGGACCTCGGGCGTCAGATGCGGTGAGATCTTGGCGAACTGCTCGTCGGTGAGCTGGTCCAGCTCGATCCCGTGCTGCTCGCACTCCTTGACGCACTCCCCCGCGACCTCGTGCGCCACCCGGAACGGCACGCCCTTCCGGACCAGCCACTCGGCGATGTCCGTGGCGAGCGAGAAGCCGGCCGGGGCCAGTTCCTCCATCCGCTCCCGGTTGACGGTGAGCGTGGCCATCATCCCGGTGAAGGCCGGGAGCAGCACCTCCAGTTGGTCGCAGGAGTCAAAGACGGGCTCCTTGTCCTCCTGCAGATCACGGTTGTACGCGAGCGGCAGCGCCTTCAGCGTGGCCAGCAGGCCCGTCAGATTGCCGATCAGCCGGCCGGACTTGCCGCGCGCCAGCTCGGCGATGTCCGGGTTCTTCTTCTGCGGCATGATCGACGAGCCGGTGGAGAAGGCGTCGTGGAGGGTGACGAAGGAGAACTCCTTGGTGTTCCAGACGATGATCTCCTCGGCGATCCGCGACAGATTCACGCCGATCATCGCGGTGATGAAGGCGAACTCCGACACGAAGTCTCGGGAGGCCGTCCCGTCGATCGAGTTCCCGGCGGAGCCGTGCTCGAAGCCGAGGTCCCGGGCGACCGCCTCGGGGTCAAGGCCGAGCGAGGAACCGGCGAGAGCGCCGGACCCGTAGGGGGAGACGGCGGTGCGCTCGTCCCACTGGCGCAGTCGCTGGGCGTCCCGGGACAGGGACTGGACATGGGCGAGCATGTGGTGGGCGAAGAGGACGGGCTGCGCGTGCTGAAGGTGCGTGCGTCCCGGCATGGCGACGTCCGGATGCGCCTCGGCCAGCCCGACAAGGGCCTCCTGGAGCTCTGTGATCAGCCCGCCGATGATCCGGGCGTGGTCGCGCAGATACATCCGGAAGAGGGTGGCGACCTGGTCGTTGCGGGACCGGCCGGCGCGCAGCTTGCCGCCGAGGTCGGGGCCGAGCCGCTCCAGCAGTCCGCGCTCCAGGGCGGTGTGCACGTCCTCGTCGGCGATGGTGCCGGTGAAGGAGCCGTCGGCGACGTCCGCTTCGAGCCGGTCGAGGCCCGCCAGCATCCGGGTCAGCTCGTCGTCGGTGAGCAGCCCGGCCGTGTGCAGCACCCGGGCATGGGCGCGCGAGCCCGCGATGTCGTACGGGGCGAGACGCCAGTCGAAGTGCACCGACGCCGACAGCTTCGCCAGCGCCTCGGCCGGCCCGTCGGCGAAGCGGCCGCCCCAGAGCCGGACGTCACCGTTGTCACTGCTGCTCACTGCTCTAGCTCCTCAACAGGGATGGATGTGCCGCTGCCTCCCCGGCCGCGGAGGGCGGGGGGAGGCAGCGCGTGCGCACGGTGTAACGAGCGAATGGCTCAGGCGAGGTCACGCTTCGCCGCGATCTTCGACGAGAGACCGAAGATGTCGATGAAGCCCTGGGCCTTCGACTGGTCGAAGGTGTCGCCGCTGTCGTAGGTGGCGAGGTTGAAGTCGTACAGCGACTGGTCGGACCTCCGGCCGGTGACGACGGCGCGGCCGCCGTGCAGAGTCATCCGGATGTCGCCGGTGACGTGCTGGTTGGCCTCGTTGACGAAGCCCTCCAGGGCGCGCTTGAGCGGGGAGAACCACAGGCCGTCGTAGACGAGCTCGCCCCAGCGCTGCTCGACCTGCCGCTTGTAGCGGGCCAGCTCGCGCTCGACGGTGACGTTCTCCAGCTCCTGGTGGGCGGTGATCAGGGCGATGGCGCCGGGCGCCTCGTAGACCTCGCGGGACTTGATGCCGACCAGGCGGTCCTCGACCATGTCGATCCGGCCGACGCCCTGCGCGCCCGCCCGCTCGTTGAGCTGCTGGATCGCCTGGAGGACGGTGACGGGCTTGCCGTCGACGGCGACCGGCACGCCCTCCTTGAAGGAGATGACCACCTCGTCGGCGTCACGCGGGGTGGCCGGGTTGGAGGTGTACTCGTAGATGTCCTCGATCGGCGCGTTCCAGATGTCCTCGAGGAAGCCGGTCTCGACGGCCCGGCCGAAGACGTTCTGGTCGATGGAGTACGGGGACTTCTTGGTGGTCGCGATCGGGAGCTTCTTCGCCTCGCAGAAGGCGATCGCCTTGTCCCTGGTCATCGCGTAGTCGCGGACCGGGGCGATGCACTTCAGGTCGGGCGCGAGCGAGGCGATGCCGGCCTCGAACCTGACCTGGTCATTGCCCTTGCCCGTGCAGCCGTGGGCCACGATCGAGGCGTTGTGCTTCTCCGCGGCGGCCACGAGGTGCTTGACGATGGTCGGCCGGGAGAGGGCCGATACCAGCGGGTAGCGGTCCATGTAGAGGGCGTTGGCCTTGATCGCCGGGAGGCAGTACTCCTCGGCGAACTCGTCCTTGGCGTCGGCGACCTCCGCCTCGACGGCACCGCAGGCGAGCGCGCGCTTGCGGATGACGTCCAGGTCCTCGCCGCCCTGGCCGACGTCCACGGCGACGGCGATGACCTCGGCGCCCGTCTCCTCGGCGATCCAGCCGATGGCGACGGAGGTGTCCAGACCGCCTGAGTAGGCGAGTACGACGCGCTCGGTCACTGGTTTCTCCTTACGGTGCATGCCCTGCATTCGACGTTGGGTATAACTATGCAGACCTCCGTATGTTTTGTCAAAGGAGTTCTGGGGCGGCTGCGCCCGTATGAGAATCCAGGGCATGGGACAGCGCTATGAACGCATCGAAGGCCGGATACGCGACTTCATCGAGCAGCAACCCGTGTTCTTCACGGCGACCGCGCCGCTGACCGGCGACGGCCATGTCAACCTCTCCCCCAAGGGACGCAGCGGCACTCTGGCGGTCCTGGACCAACTGACCCTCGCCTACCTCGACTTCGGCGGCAGCGGCGCGGAGACCATCGCCCACCTCCGGGAGGAGGGCAACGGCCGGATCACCCTGATGTGGTGCGCCTTCAGCGGCCCGCCCAAGGTGCTGCGGGTGCACGGCCGCGGCGAGCCGGTCTTCCGGGACGATCCCCGGTGGCGCGAGTACATCTCGCACTTCGCCGAGGCCGACGGCCCGGGCGCACGGGCGATCATCCTGGTGCACGCCGTGCGGATCAGCGACGCCTGCGGCTTCGCGGTGCCGTTCATGGACTACCGCGAGGAGCGCACACAGCACGCTGAGCACTTCGGACGCAAGACGGACGAGGAGTTCGCCGCGTACTGCGAGAAGAAGGAGCACGTGGGCGTGAGCCTCGACGGCCTGCCGGCCCTCCCGCTGCCGCTGCCCGCGCGCGCGGACTGACAAGGGCTCCGCCCCAGACCCCGCTGTACGGGCTTGGCCGTGTCCTCGATGGCCGGAGTGGGCGGCGATACGGCGACCACCCGTGCAGAATCCGGCCCCGCCGTGGCTTGAGGCCCGGGATCCGGGGCGGAGCCCGGTGCGGCGGCCAGTGCCGCGACCGGCGGTGTCTGCCCGTCGGGGAGCGTCGTCCGGCGCCGGGGCGACCCCGCGCCCGAAGGACTGCGGGGGAGATCGCAAGACGGCCGGAAGTCCTCGCAGCGGAGCTGCTCGGGCTTTCGGCCGACGCAGCCTGCGGGCGCCTCCCGGGCCCGCAGGGCCCGGGAGGTGGGGCTCCCGCCCACGCCGGAGGCTGTGGCGGAGCGTGCAGGGCGGCGCGAGTGGGCAAAGCCTGCCGGGAGGGGTACTAGCGTCCGCTCTGGGCCAGCCGCAGCAGATGGTCCGCGAGCGCCTGGCCGCCCGCCGGGTCGCGGCTGATCAGCAGGAGGGTGTCGTCGCCCGCGATGGTGCCGAGGATGGCGTGCAGTTCCGCCTGGTCGATGGCCGAGGCGAGGAACTGCGCGGCGCCCGGCGGGGTGCGCAGCACCACCAGGTTGGCCGAGGCTTCCGCGGAGATCAGCAGTTCGCCGGAGAGGCGGCGCATGCGCTCCTCCTTGGCCGACTCGCCGAGCGGCGCCTGCGGGGTGCGGAACCCGCCCTCGCTCGGCACCGCGTAGATCAGCTCGCCGCCGGTGTTGCGGATCTTCACCGCGCCCAGCTCGTCGAGGTCGCGGGAGAGCGTCGCCTGGGTGACGCTCAGCCCGCTGTCCGCGAGGAGCTTGGCCAGCTGGCTCTGCGAGCGCACCGGCTGCCGGTTGAGGATGTCCACGATCCGGCGGTGGCGGGCCGTACGGGTCTGCGGAACCGCCGGTCCTCCGTGCTCGGTTTCCTGCGCCTCGGTCATCGTCGTCTCATTCTCCGGATCGTCCTGCCCCGGGCTCCGTCCCCTTCGAGCCCGCGTCGAGGATGCCGGGGAGCGCCTGGAGGAACGCGTCCGCCTCCGCGTCGCCGATGATCAGGGGCGGCATAAGCCGTACGACATCGGGAGCGGGGACGTTCACCAGGAAGCCGGCACCCTGAGCCGCCTGCTGCACCCGGGGCGCGAGGGGCTCGTTGAGCACGATACCCAGCAGCAGGCCCGCGCCACGGACATGGGAGACCGTGGGGTGCCCGAGGGACTCGATTCCCTCGCGCAGTTTCTCGCCCAGCCGCTTCACCTCGTCCAGCCGGCCGTCCTCGGCGAGCGTGTCGAGCACGGCGAGTCCGGCGGCGCAGGCGACCGGGTTGCCGCCGAACGTGGTGCCGTGGTGGCCCGGCTTGAGGAGGTCGGCCGCCTGGCCGAAGGCGACGGCCGCGCCGATGGGGAGCCCTCCGCCCAGGCCCTTGGCGAGGGTGACGACATCGGGTTCCACGCCTTCGTGGGCCTGGTGCTCGAACCAGTGGCCGGTGCGGCCGACGCCGGTCTGCACCTCGTCGAGGACCAGGAGCGCTCCGGCGGCGCGGGTGATCTCCCTGGCTGCCCGGAGATACCCCGGCGGCGGCGCCACCACGCCGATCTCGCCCTGGATGGGCTCGACGATGACGAACGCGGTCTCCTCGGTGACCGCCGCCCGAAGTGCCTCCACATCCCCGTACGGCACATGGGTGACCTCGCCCGGAAGCGGCAGGAACGGCTCCCGCTTGCCCGGCTGGCCGGTGAGGGCGAGCGCCCCCATGGTGCGGCCGTGGAAGCCTCCTTGCGTGGCGACCATGTGCCGACGACCCGTCAGCCGCCCGATCTTGAAGGCGGCTTCGTTCGCCTCGGCGCCCGAGTTGCAGAAGAAGACCCTCCCGGGCCGGGCGAAGTGCTGGAGCAGCCGCTCGGCGAGGGCGACGGGCGGCTCGGCGACGTACAGGTTGGAGACATGGGACAGGGCGGCGATCTGCCGGGAGACGGCCTCGACGACGGCCGGATGGGCGTGGCCGAGCGCGTTCACCGCGATGCCGCCGACGAAGTCGAGGTACTCGACGCCGTCCGCGTCCCAGACCCGGGCGCCTTCGCCGCGGACCAGGGCGAGCCGCGGCGTGCCGTAGTTGTCCGTCATCGCGCTCTGCCAGCGGCGCGAAAGCTCCTGGTTGCTCATGCCGGGTTCACTGCCTCTCCGCCTTCGTCGTCGGGTACGACCATCGTGCCGATGCCCTCGTCCGTGAAGATCTCCAGCAGGATCGAGTGCGGCACCCGTCCGTCGAGCACGCGGGCCGTGGTGACGCCGTTGCGCACCGCGTACAGGCAGCCCTCCATCTTGGGCACCATGCCGCTGGAGAGGTCGGGCAGCAGTCTCTCCAGCTGGGCGGCGGTGAGCTTGCTGATGACCTCGTCGCTGTTCGGCCAGTCCTCGTACAGCCCCTCGACGTCCGTGAGGACCATCAGCGTCTCCGCTCCCAGCGCGGCGGCGAGCGCGGCGGCGGCGGTGTCGGCGTTGACGTTGTAGACGTGGTGGTCGTCGGCGGAGCGGGCGATGGAGGAGATGACCGGGATACGGCCGTCGTCGAGCAGCGCCTCGATGGCTCCGACGTCGATCTCGGTGATCTCGCCGACCCGGCCGATGTCGACGAGTTCGCCCTCGATGCGCGGCTGGTGCTTGGTCGCCGTGATGGTGTGGGCGTCCTCGCCGGTCAGGCCCACGGCGAGCGGGCCGTGCTGGTTGAGCAGCCCGACGAGCTCGCGCTGGACCTGGCCGGCGAGCACCATGCGCACGACGTCCATGGCCTCCGGGGTGGTGACCCGCAGTCCTGCCTTGAACTCGCTGACCAGACCCTGTTTGTCGAGCTGGGCGCTGATCTGCGGGCCGCCGCCGTGGACGACGACGGGCTTGAGGCCGGCGTGGCGCAGAAAGACGACGTCCTGGGCGAAGGCGGCCTTGAGGTCCTCGTCGACCATGGCGTTTCCGCCGAACTTGATGACCACGGTCCTGCCGTAGTGGCGGGTGAGCCAGGGCAGCGCCTCGATGAGGGTCCGGGCCTTGGGCAGGGCGGTGTGCTTCCGTGTCGTGCTCATGAGCTGTACGCGCTGTTCTCGTGGACGTAGTCGGCGGTGAGGTCGTTCGCCCAGATGACGGCGGACTCCGAGCCGGCGGCCAGGTCCGCGGTGACCCTGACCTCGCGGTAGCGCATGTCGACCAGGTCGCGGTCCTCGCCGACGGAGCCGTTCCTGCAGACCCAGACGTCGTTGATGGCGACGTTGAGCCGGTCGGGCTCGAAGACTGCGGAGGTGGTGCCGATGGCGGAGAGCACCCGGCCCCAGTTGGGGTCCTCGCCGTGGACGGCGCACTTGAAGAGGTTGTTGCGGGCGATGGAGCGGCCGACCTCGACGGCGTCGTCCTCGCTCGCGGCGTTGACCACCTCGATGCGGATGTCCTTGGAGGCGCCCTCGGCGTCCCGGATGAGCTGACGGGCCAGATCGTCGCAGACCTCGCGGACCGCCTCGGCGAACTCGTCGTACGCCGGGGTCGCGCCGGACGCGCCCGAGGCGAGCAGCAGCACCGTGTCGTTGGTGGACATACAGCCGTCCGAGTCGACCCGGTCGAAGGTGAGCCGGGTGGCGTGCCGAAGCGCCGCATCCAGCGCGGAGGCCTCCAGGTCGGCGTCGGTGGTGAGGACGACGAGCATGGTGGCCAGTCCGGGGGCGAGCATGCCCGCGCCCTTGGCCATGCCGCCGACCGTCCAGCCCTCCTTGACCGCCACGGCGGTCTTGTGGACGGTGTCGGTGGTCTTGATGGCGATCGCCGCCTTCTCGCCGCCGTGTTCGGACAGCTCCTGCGCGGCCTTCTCCACGCCGGGCAGCAGCTTGTCCATCGGCAGCGGCACGCCGATCAGCCCGGTGGAGCAGACGGCCACCTCCCCCGCGCCGACGCCCAGGACGTCGGCGGCCTTCTCCGCGGTGGCGTGCGTGTCCTGGAAGCCCTTCGGACCGGTGCAGGCGTTGGCGCCGCCCGAGTTGAGGACGACCGCGGCCAGCTCGCCGCCCTTGAGGACCTGCTCGGACCACAGAACCGGTGCGGCCTTGACACGATTGGATGTGAAGACGCCCGCGGCGGCGCGGCGCGGACCGTTGTTGACGACGACGGCCAGGTCCGGGTTGCCGTTCTCCTTGATCCCTGCGGCGATGCCGGCCGCTGTGAATCCCTGTGCTGCCGTGACGCTCACTGCATCTCCTTGTTCTCCCCCAGGGCGTTCGCCTGGGTGGTGCCCCGACTCGGCCCGGGGGCGCCCCCGCGGATGCGCCCCCGGCTCACGGTGCGACCCCGGTCGTGGACAGGCCCGTGGTCTCGCCGAGACCGAGGGCGATGTTCATGCTCTGGACCGCGCCGCCGGCGGTGCCCTTGGTGAGGTTGTCGATGGCGCTGATCGCGATGACCCGGTCGGCGGCCCCGTCGTAGGCGACCTGGATCTGGACGGCGTTGGAGCCGTAGACCGACGCGGTGGCGGGCCACTGCCCCTCGGGGAGCAGCCGGACGAACGGCTCGTCCGCGTACGCCTTCTCGTACGCGGCCCGGACGTGGGCCGCGGTCGCGCCCGGCTTCGCCTTGGCGGAGCAGGTGGCGAGGATGCCGCGGGACATGGGGGCCAGCGTGGGCGTGAAGGAGACGCTCACCTGCTCTCCGGCCACGGCGCTGAGGTTCTGGATCATCTCGGGTGTGTGACGGTGGGAGCCGCCGACCCCGTAGGGGCTCATCGAGCCCATGACCTCCGAACCGAGCAGATGCGGCTTGAGCGCCTTGCCCGCGCCCGAGGTGCCGGTCGCGGCGACGACCACGGCCTCCGGCTCGGCCAGCCCGCCCGCGTATGCGGGGAGCAGGGCAAGCGAGACGGCCGTCGGATAGCAGCCGGGCACCGCGACACGCCTGGCCCCCTCCAGCGCGGCGCGGGCGCCCGGCAGCTCGGGCAGGCCGTACGGCCAGACGCCGGCGTGCTCGGAGCCGTAGAAGGTCTCCCAGTCGGCCGGGGAACGCAGCCGGAAGTCCGCACCCATGTCGACGACCAGCACCTCGTCGCCGAGCTGCTGTGCGACGGCCGCGGACTGGCCGTGCGGCAGCGCCAGGAACACCACGTCATGCCCGGCGAGCGCCTCCGCGCTCGTCGGCTCGAGCACCCGCTCGGCGAGCGGCAGCAGGTGGGGCTGGAGCGCGCCGAGCTTCTGGCCCGCGTTGGAATGGCCGGTGAGGGCGCCGATCTCCACCTCCGGGTGCGCCAGCAGCAGACGCAGCAGTTCGCCGCCCGCGTATCCGCTCGCTCCCGCCACCGCTGCCCGAATTGCCATCGAAGTCCTCCTTCTCGATGGCATGACTATACGAGGCTATGCAGTTTTATGCAATCACTGCCCCTATGGAGGTGCAGGTCGGGGCTCCGCCCCGGATCCCGCTCCTCGATCGCCGGAGGGACTGGATTCCCCAGCTCGTCCGCCGATCGAGGACACGGCCTACGCCGCCGTGAGCAGCCGCACGCTCCACCGCGACGGCATCCCCGTGAGCGTCAGCGTCGACAGGGGCCGCACGTCCACGTTCCAGAAGGAGGAGGGCGGGGCCTTGAGGGCGTAGACCAGCGCCGCCCGGACGACGGCGGGCTCGGCGACCGCCACGATGACGCCGCCGTCGTCGGCGGGGCGGGTGTCCAGCCAGCCTCCTATGCGGGTGATGAAGGCGAGCAGCGGTTCGCCGCCGTGGGGCGCGGAGCGCGGGTCGGCGAGCCAGGTGTCGACCGCCTCGGGCTCGCGGGCCGTCACCTCGGCCAGGGTGCAGCCGCGCCAGCGCCCCATGTCGCAGTCGCGCAGGGCGGGCTGCGCCATGGGGGCGAAACCGAGGGCGTCGCCTGTGGCGCGGCTGCGCGGAGTGGGCGAGCAGTAGCGCAGCTCCGCGGCGCTCAGCGGCACGAGGGCGTGTGCGGCGAGCTGGACCTCGTGCCAGCCCGCGTGGTCGAGCGGCCGGTCGTCGTCGAAGCGCTCCGCAAGGAGGGGCGCGCTGCGTGCTGCGGCCACCATCGTGATCCGGACACTCATGGCCAGATCGTGCTCATGCAGCCCCGCCCGGTCAAGAGACGAGTCGGCCTCGGCCGCATCCGCGGAGCCCTCAGGACCGCAGAATCTCGTCGCAGGCGGTGCGCAGCCGCCGCACTCCCTCCGTGATCTCGGCCGTCCCCGCGACCCCGGCGAAGCTCAGCCGCAGCCGGCCGGCCGGGGGCTCCGCGCAGTAGTACGGGCGGCCGGGCGCGACGGCGACTCCGGCGCGCAGGGCGGCCGCCGCCAAGGCGGCCTCGTCGGCGTCCTCGGGCAGCCGCGGCCACATGTGGTAGCCGCCGGAGGGCACGTACGGCAGGGCCAGCTCCGGCAGGTGCAGCCGCAGGGCAGCGGCCATGGTGTCCCTGCGGATCTTCAGCTCGGCGGCGACCGTGCGCAGATGGCGACTCCAGGCAGGCGAGCCGACCAGTTCGAGGGCGGTCTCCTGCAGCGGGCGCGGCACGAAGAAGTTCTCGACGACATGGATGGCGCGCAGCCGTTCCAGCACCGGGCCGCGTGCGGCCAGCATGCCCACACGCAGGCTGGGCGAGGCCACCTTGGTGAGCGAGCCGACGTGGACGACGACTCCGTCCCGGTCGAGGGCGGCGAGGGGCTCCGGCACCTCGCCGGCATCCTCGTGGACCAGCCGCCGTGCGAAGTCGTCCTCGATGATGAACGCCCCCGCCTCGCGGGCGATGCGCAGCACTTCGGGGCGGCGCTCGGATGCGAGGACGGCGCCGGTGGGGTTCTGGAAGAGCGGCTGGCAGACGAAGACGCGGGCGCCGGTGGCGGCGAAGGCGGCGGCGAGCAGGTCGGGCCGCACGCCGTCGTCGTCCGCGGGGACCGGCACGGGCCGCAGCCCGGCGGCGCGGGCGATGGCCAGCATGCCCGGGTAGGTGGGTGACTCGACGAGCACGGGCGCGCCGGGAGGGGCCAGGGCGCGCAGTGCGCAGCTCAGCGCGGACTGGCCGCCGGCCGTGACCAGCACATCGGCGGCGGAGGCGGTCTCGCCGAGGCCGCGGGCGAACCATGCGCGCAGCTCCGGAAGGCCCTCGACGGGCGGGCGGCCCCAGGCCCCGGGCCGGCGTCCGGCACGGGCGAGCGCCGCCGCCATGGCCCGTTCGGGTTGCAGACCCGGGTGCAGATAGCCGCTGTTGAACTCCACGACGCCGGGCGGCGGCGCGGCGAGGGTGACCAGGACGCCGGAGGCGTCCACCGCGCGCGGCACGGGCTCGGCGGAGGCGTCCGCGCTGAGGGCGACCTCCTGCCAGGAGGTGTCGCCGGGGGGCTGCGCATCGGCGCGCGGCCGGGCCCGGAAGGCGCCCGCGCCCGGCCGGGTGACGACCAGCCCTTCCGCGGAGAGCTGCGCCAGGGCACGCGAAACGGTCACCGGGGAGACCCTGTAGCGCTCGACGAGGGCTCTGCTCGATGGCAGCTTTCCATCAATTGGATAGCGCTTGAGCTCTACCCGCAGCGAATTCGCCAGTTCGACCACACTGCTACGCTCTTGCATGACAGTACAGAATAGCGCTACTACTCCTGCGGCGATAGCGATCGGCGGCCACGCGGGGGGCACGCTCCTGGCGGCGCTCGGCGTCGTCGCCTTCTCCCTCACCTTCCCGGCGACGGTGTGGGGCCTGGACGGCTTCGGCCCCTGGTCGCTGGTGGCCCTGCGGAGCGTTCTGGGGGCGCTGATCGCCGGCGGCTTTCTGCTGGCGCTGCGGGTGCCGCTGCCCGAGCGCCGCCACTGGGGCCCGCTCGCGGCGGTGGCGGGCGGCGTTGTGCTCGGCTTCCCGCTGCTGACGACGCTCGCGCTGCAGACGTCGGCGACCTCGCACGCGGCCGTCGTGGTGGGGCTGCTGCCCCTCGCGACCGCCGCCGTCGCCGCCGTGCGCACCTCCCACCGCCCTTCCCGGAGGTTCTGGCTCGCCGCGGGCGCCGGGGCCGCCGTCGTCGCCGCCTTCACCGCGCGGCAGAGCGGCGGCGCGATCCACTCCGGCGATCTGTATCTGTTCGCCGCGCTGCTGGTGTGCGCCGTCGGCTATGCCGAGGGGGGCAGGCTGGCGCGGCTGATGCCCGGCTGGCAGGTGATCGGCTGGGCGCTGGTGCTGTCCCTCCCGCTGATGCTGGCCGTGGCGGTGCTCGCGCTGGCCCATGAGCCGGTGCGGCTGACCGCCCACGGCGTGACGGGGCTGCTGTGGCTGGCGGCCGGATCCAGCTTCGCCGGGATGTACGTCTGGTACCGGGGCATGGCGGCGATCGGGATCGCCCGAGCGAGCCAGCTCCAGCTGGCCCAGCCGCTGCTGACGCTCCTGTGGTCGTTCGCGCTGCTCGGCGAGCGCGTGTCGCCCGCCGCGCCTGCGGCCGCCGTGGCCGTCCTGGTGTGCATCGCCGTCACCCAGAAGGCGGGCAACTGAAGCGCGAGGAGGCCCAGCGCCCTTAGACTCTTCAGTACGGACCACCCCTTCACGGACGACCGTCTTCGAGGAGGTCACCCCGATGCACGCAAGCAAGGGCGACAGGCTGGTGGTGCACGGCAGGATCGTCGGTCAGCACGACAGGACGGCCGAGGTCATCGAGGTGCTGGGCGAGAACGGCGAGCCTCCCTTCCGGGTCCGGTTCGAGGACGGCCACGAGACGGTCATGTCTCCCGGGCCCGACACCGTCGTCCGGCACTTCCCGGACAAGGACCGTCGCTAGTGCCGCGACAGGGCAGAGCTTGCCGGGAGCGGCACTAGTACCGCGACAGGCGATGTCTGCCCGTCGAGGAGCGCGACAGGGCTGAGCTTGCCGGGAGCGGCACTGGTGCCGCTCCCGGCGATGTCTGCCCGGCGCCAGCCCCTTGCGGCGAGAGGCGGCTCACCGGTCGGCGTAGTGGTCCGAGACCACTCTGGCCATCGCGCCGATCGGGTCCTGAGCGACCTCCTTCGCCGAGAAGAAGCAGTGGCCGCGGACCTGCGGGCACCGGGCCGCGAGTGTGAGATGGCGGGACAGCTCCGCCGGATCCTGCCAGGCGTCGGGCTGGCCTGGCGCGCCCGCCTTGTAGAGCGCCTCCCCGATGTAGAGGTCGACGCCGGAGCCCGCGGCCACCTCGTCCCACCAGGGCGTCAGCCGGGCGTAGTCGGCGGCGGAGAAGCCGATGTGCCAGTACACCTGCGGCACCACATAGTCGATCCAGCCTTCCCTCACCCACTTGCGGGTGTCCGCGTGCAGGTCGTCGTAGGTCTGCACGCCGGCCCGGGTGTCGGAGCCCAGCGGATCGCTGTCGGCGTTGCGCCACACCCCGAAGGGGCTGATGCCGAAGCGGGTCCCCGGCCTGATGCCCCTGATCCGGTCGCCCATCTCGATGACCAGCCGGTCGGTGTTGTCCCGCCGCCAGGCCGCCCGGTCCTCGAAGCCGGCGCCATGGCGGGCGTAGGCGTCATCGTCGTCGAAGCGCTGCCCGGCGACGGGATACGGATAGAAGTAGTCGTCGAAGTGGACGGCGTCGACGTCGTAGCGCTCGACGGCGTCCAGCATCGCGTCCTGGACAAAGCGCCGCACATCTGGCAGGCCCGGGTTGTAGTAGAGCCGGCCGCTGTGCGCGACGATCCATTCCGGGTGCCGCCGTGCCGGGTGGCCGGGCGCCAGGCGCGACGGGTCGTCGTGGAGGGCGACCCGGTACGGATTGAACCAGGCGTGCAGCTCCAGCCCGCGCGCATGGGCCTCGTGCACCGCCGTGCCGAGCGGGTCCCAGCCGGGATCCTGCCCCTGTACCCCGCTGAGGTACTGCGACCAGGGCTCGTACGGCGAGGGCCACAGGGCGTCCGCGGTGGGGCGGACCTGGAAGACGACGGCGTTCAGCCGCCGGGCCACAGCCGCGTCGAGGAGGTCGAGCAGCTCGGCGCGCTGTCGGCCGGCGTCGAGACCGGGCCGGGAGGGCCAGTCGCGGTTGGTGACAGTGGCTGCCCACATGCCCCGGAAGTCCCGCACATACCCGCCCCGGCGGGCTTTTCGTGCGGGCGCGGGGGCGGCGACGGCGTCCCCGGCCGGCGTCAGCGCGACGGCCAGCGCACCGGCGGCGGCCAGCATGAGCCTTCTTCTCCCGGTGTGCCGGGTGACTGTTCGGATATCAGCTCCCATGTCCGGACAGCATGCCCGGCCCTGGCCGCCCTGCACAGATGCAATCGGAGTAACGTCAGGGAGTCGAGGCGGGCGCCGGAACCATACGGGGGCCTGCCGCAGGAGCTGAGCGAAAGGCACGAGGGTGACGGACTCAATGGCCGACATTGCACGCGTCGGAGTGGTGGGCTGCGGCCAGATGGGCGCGGGCATCGCCGAGGTGTGCGCACGCAGCGGCCTGGAGGTGAAGGTCGCCGAGACCACGGGCGAGGCCCTGGAGATCGGCCGCACCCGCCTGTACAACTCCCTGGCCAAGGCCGCGGAGCGCGGCAAGATCACCGAGGAGGAGCGCGACGCGACCCTGGAGCGGCTCACCTTCACCACCGATCTCGGCGAGTTCGCGGACCGCGATCTCGTCATCGAGGCGGTCGTGGAGAACGAGCAGGTCAAGACCGAGATCTTCCAGGTCCTGGACCAGGTGGTGACCCGGCAGGATGCGATCCTCGCCTCCAACACCTCCTCCATCCCGCTGGTGAAGCTGGCGGTGGCGACCTCCCGGCCGGACCAGGTCGTCGGCATCCACTTCTTCAACCCCGCGCCGGTGCAGCGGCTCGTCGAGCTGATCCCCGCGCTGACCACCTCCGAGGAGACGGTCAAGCGCTCGGAGGCCGTGGTCCAGCAGGTGCTGGGCAAGCACGCCATCCGTGCACAGGACCGATCGGGCTTTGTGGTGAACGCCCTGCTCATCCCGTATCTGCTCTCCGCGATCCGGATGTTCGAGTCCGGCATCGCCAGCCGTGAGGACATCGACAACGGCATGGAGCTGGGCTGCGCCCATCCGATGGGCCCGCTGAAGCTCTCCGACCTCATCGGCCTGGACACGGTCGCCTCTGTGGCGGACTCGATGTACGCGGAGTTCAAGGAGCCGCTGTACGCCGCGCCCCCGCTGCTGCAGCGGATGGTCGACGCGGGGCGGCTGGGGCGGAAGTCGGGGGCCGGCTTCTACTCGTACTCCTGACGGACCGGCTCAACGGGCCCGGTTCACCCCGACCGGCTCACCGGACCCGGTTCACACGGAGTGTGCTGGGTGCGCTCGCATATGCCGTGCGCACACACTCCCGCCCTCCCACCAGGGGGAGTTGACTCGGATCGCTCAGCCAAGGGTCCGCGCACGACTTTTCCCTGCTAAGGAGTCCATCCGTGACCACCGGCCCTGATCACTTAGTGGTCGTCGAGGAGTTCGCAGAGCTGCGCCGCAGCATCGACGTCGGCCTGGCCCGCATCGACGGCCAACTGGCTCTGCTCGCACAGCGCAACGAACAGATCGACCGGGACCTGTCCGATCTCGCCGCACGCGTCGGCTCACTGGAGCACGGCAGGTGGCCGCTGCCCGCGGTGGCCGCGCTCACCGCGCTGGGCGCGCTGGCGGTCGCGCTCTGGGAGGCGGTGGGAGGTTGACACCGGGGCCGCCGCCCCGTGCCGCGGCGGTGCGGCAGCTCCGCGCCGCGGAAGCCGGCGCGTACAGCCGCGCCGGACGGGCTCACGGCCCCGTCGGCTGCCCGCAGGCGCCGAACGGCCGGAGGCCGAACACGACCACGTCGGCGTAACGGGCGGGGCGCTCCCGTACCCCGCCGGCCGGCGCGCCCCGCAGCGGCCGTCTGCCACTGCGTCTGCCGCTGCGGGCGAGTAGAGCGCCGTTCGCGGGCGGGAGTTGCTGCGGCGCGTTTCCCATCAGCGGGCGCAGCCTCGCCTGCGACCCGGCACGCGGGTCGCAGGCGTGAAGGCCCAGCCATCGCGGGGACGCGTCTCGGGGGCGGATGCCCAGGCTCGCACGCGGCGGAGCCGACGTGGCCCAGTGGCCCGGGGATGCGGGATGGCGGCCCCGCACCCTGGACCCGCGGAGGTCCGGGGGGCGCCGCCCCGCCCTCCCCTCGGGGCCCGGGGACCCTCGGGCCTCCGGGCCGCCGGGCCGCCGGGCCGCCGG
>NZ_JARWBG010000038.1:60347-69212 GCF_029846775.1 Streptomyces chengmaiensis | reverse complement strand
CCCGCAGGCCGGTCACCAGATCCACGAGCCGGACCAGGTCCCCGGTCCGGAACGGACAGGTCCCGCCGGCCTCCTCGACGAACGCATCCACCGGCGCCATGTCCGTCCACTCCACCGGGAACGAGCACCTGCGTCCCTGCTCGTCCAGGGCCAGGACCACGTCCCCACGCCACGAGTTCATCCGCTCCAGGAACTCGAACGCCTCGCCGGACCGCGGATGGAACGGATGGACCAACCCCACACGTCCATCGTCATCGCGGGAAACAAGCGCATTCGACGGTGAATGCCAACGCGGCCATGGAGAGCTTCTTCGCGCTGCTGCAGAAGAAGGTCCTCGACCGCCGTACCTTGGCCCCCGCCAGGAGCTGCGGATCGCGATCGTGACCTGGATCGAGCGCACCTGCCATCGACCCATCGACGCCGGCGTCAGAGACGCCTGGGCCGATTGACCCCCGTCGAGTACGAGACCATCATGACCTGAGCCCGCAGCTCCGGCTGCACAAACCCCGCTGTCACCCAACCCTGCAGCAGCCCCCCCTGTGCCACCGCCAGGAGTCACCGGGCGAGCTAGGGCCTGTCCGGTGGATCATGTGCGGAGCCATAACCGGATGGCCGCGACAGTGACTGTGCCGTGGAATACGTAGGCCCGCTTGTCGTATCTCGTCGCCACGGCCCGGAAGCCCTTGAGCAGGTTGATCGTCCGCTCGACTTCGTTGCGGCGCTTGTACTTGTCCTTGTCGAAGCCGGTGGGCCTGCCGCCTTTGCTGCCGCGGCGTCGGCGGTTGGCCCGCTGGTCCTTCGGCTCGGGGATGGTGTGCTTGATCTGGCGTCTGCGCAGGTAGCGGCGGTTCCGCCGGGACGAGTACGCCTTGTCGCCGCCGAGATGATCCGGCCGGGTGCGTGGATGCCCGCCTGCCGGCCGGGGGACGCGGACGCGTTCGAGGACCGGGATGAGCTGCGGGGCATCGCCCCACTGGCCCGGCGTGATCAGCAGGGCAAGGGGTCGGCGTCCGCCTTCACCGGCGAGGTGGATCTTGGAGGTCAGGCCGCCCCGGGACCGTCCGAGTCCCTCGTCGGGGCGGTGATGCCGGGGCGTTGATCTTTTTTCGGGACACGCGGTGCTTTCCTGCGTGCCCCGGTGGCGTGCTGGTGAGCGCGACAGGAGGTCGAGTCCAGGCTCACCATGCTCCCGTCGATTCGGCCTTCCGCGTCGGCGTCGGCCTGGACGGCCTTGAGGATCTTGTCCCAGGTGTCGTCCGCGGACCACCGTCTGTGCCGTTCGTAGACGGTCTTCCACCTGCCGAAACGCGAGGGAAGGTCCCGCCACGGGACCCCCGTGCGCTCACGGAAGAGGATCCCGTTGATCACCTTGCGGTGGCTGGCCCACCTCCCGCCGCGTTGCCCGGTCCGGGCAGATGCGGCTTCAAGCGGGCCCACTCCGCGTTCGTCAGATCGCCACGTCCCATGACCAACTACACGGCCACGAGCGCCAGATCACTCAAAGATCCGCCGGACAGGCTCTAGTGGGACTCGGCGGAGACGAAGGCGTGCGGATCAGCGGTCATCACAAACTCCCAGTGGGGGCGAAGGGCCGGGCGCACGGCGCGGTGCGCCCGAAGATCAGCGGGCGAGGCTGGCGAGGAAGGACGTCGCAGCGCTCCACGGGGTCAGTTCGATGCCGAACCCGTCGGGCAGGCCGGGCCCTTGGATGTGCACCAGGCGTCCGGACAGGTGGACGGTGTCGCCCTTGCGGAAGGCGCCGGTGTACGCGCCGAGGTAGCTGCGCAGGTGCGTGATGCGGCGGGCGAATACCTCCGCCTCGTCGATCGTGGAGCCGATGACCGTCTCGACGTTGATGCCGTACAGAGCCGGTGTGGCCAGGCCCTCGGTGTGGTCGGTGATGCGGGCGAGCACGCGGATCTCTCCGACCTCCTGCGCCACGACGTTGTGGAAGGTGCGGTCGCCGTCCGCGCGCAGGGGCTCGCAGTTGATGTGCGCCCCGGCGCCGGCGGTGAGGCCCTGCAGCTTGCGGGCCTCCTGCCGCATCAGCATGTCGAAGCTGGAGCCGGACATGTACTTGGCCCGCCGGACATACAGCCGCGTCAGCGTCTCGCCCTCGTAAGGCTGGATCAGCGACCGCTCGGCGAACAGCGCCTGGGCCACCTCGTAGCCGCGGGGGCCGTAACAGACCAGGTCGACGTCCGAGCGGGCGCCTGCGACGCCGACGAGGAACGAGCCGGTCACGCCGATCACGTCGGCGGCCCCCGCGCCCACGACCCAGTCGATGATCGCGAGGAGGTCCTTGCTCACCAGCGAGCCGTCCAACAGCTCCGGCGACTCATGCAGAGCGGCCAGCGCCTGCCGGCACGAGTAGTGCGTCACGACGTCCTCGCGGGGCACTCCGGTGATCACGCACCCCACGACCGGGGAGTACACGTAGCACTCAGGCCGGTCCGCCAGGATCCCAAAGGCTTTCGACACCACCGTGTTCTGACGGTAGGTCCGCCCGAACAGCGTCCGGTCGCCGCGCTCGTCGGCGTAGTACTTCACATACCCCAGCCAATGCGAGTTCGGATGGACGTCACCGATCACCTTGAAGATGACGCCGGACCGGTCCAGGAGGTAGTCGCGGTCACGGACGGTCGGCAGCGCCCTGCCCAGCGGCGAAGTCGTCGAGGGTGGGGAAGAGGGCGGTGTCGATGTTCCCGGTGCGCTCATACTGCTCGAGTCCCTTCAGGAAGAGGTGGCGCCGGTACTGCCACTTGTGGTGCTTGTCGGCGCGGGCCGGGTCGCTCGGCCGCATCAGTGCGAGGAAGAACAGGCTCTTGACCAGGAGGAACGCCCCCAGACGGGGGCTGACCGGCGAAGTGCCGGCGACCTGTGCGGCCGAGTCCAGCGCGGCCAGGTACCGCTCGCGCTGCGCCGGGGTGGCGGCGTAGCCCTTGGCGCCGCCCTTGAACGGGATGACCTCGAGCGCCAGGGCGACGTCGTAGCCGAGCGGCATCACGCCGTGGTGCTGCCAGTCGATGACGCCGGCCGGCAGGACGTTCGGCAGGCCGTAGTCGAGGTGGCCCCAGCACAGCGGCACGCCGTCGAGCTGGTCCATCGCCCGCGTGAGCGCCGCGTGGGTGCGCGGGGTGTCGAAGTCGGGGTTCTCGGCGAAGACGTTGTGCGTCCAGCCCGCCTGCTCCACCCACTGCCGCAGCGCTCCGAGTTCCGGGTCGACCGGGTGCTCGGCCTGGGCGTACAGCAGCCGGGCGGAGACCTGGGCGAGCTGGTCGACCACCGCGTCGTACAATTCCCGTCCGCCGTCCAGGGACGCCAGGGCCATCTCGTGCAGCGACTGCCCGCCCAGGGACTCCTCGACCACGTAGAACGTGCCGTCGCCCATGTCCCCGTGCTCCAGCACCCGCGGCACCGGATAGTCCAGGGTGGCGACCATCTGCTGGAAGGCCGCCTCGTCCTGCAGCGCCTTGCCGCCCGTACGCCGGTAGTGCTCCCCGTCGGCGGAGACGTAGACCGCGCCGTCGGCGTCGGCCGTGCGCTGCTTGACGAGCTGCCAGTCGGTGGTCCCCATCAGGGTGCTCCTCTCTGCGGGCCCACGGTGGGCTCGGTGGTGTTCTCTCGGTCGGCGAGGGCGCAGGCCAGCGCCCGGGCGTCCATGACCCAGCGCATATCACCCGCCGCGGCCCGGTGGCGCAGCTCGGCGAGGACCTCACCCGGGGGTGTCGCGGGCCGGGCGAGGTGGGCACGGCGCAGGAACTTCAGCAGCGCTGGAAGCCGGGCGGCGCTCACGCCGGCTCGCTCTCGGGCCGCGCACAGCGGCAGGTACCAGTCGGTGAACAGCTCCCGCAGCGCCTCGGCGCGGTGTACCTCGTACAGCCGATCCTGGGCCGCCGCGTCGTACGGGATCCGCCCGTGCAGCGCGTACCGCAGCCGCATCGAGCCGTGCCGCCTAAACGAGGCTCCGTAAGCCGCCACGTTGGCGGCGGCGTTCTCGGTCACCGTCATCACCGGCTGCACGGCGCCGACCTCGGCCGCGGCGGCCAGCACCGCGACATGCAGCCCGGCCCGCGGGTCCAGCACCATCCCCTCCAGCCCGAGCGGCGCCAGGCTCACGCCGTGATCGCGGGTACGCGACAGGACCAGGACCGGCGGGGTGTTGTGGGCGGTGTTCAGCAGGTGCGCCGGGGTCCGGGCACCGGCGGCGTGGAAGTCTTCCCGCTCGAGCACCGGGCCGTGCGCGGCGCGGTCGAAAACCAGCAGCGCTCGCCGCGCGCGCCTGGTGGCGTCGTACCCGCAGGAGTGGCAGTCGTCCGCCGCGACCGTGCCGGTCATGTGCCCGCAGGCGGCGCATAGCCGGACGGTCATCTCCCGTACGGCTAGAGTCCCGGCGGCGAGCAGGGCCCGGGTGATCTCCAGCGCCAGGGCGGCCACGCACGGGGTGGTGTCGGTGAGCAGACCGCCCGCCGGGGCCGGGCCGGGCGCGTACTTCGCCGCGACGGTCCGCTCCTCGCGCTGCTGTCGGCCGACCACGTCCCGGTCCTTCGCGCCGCGGTGGCGCACGTCCCCGGCGAGGGTGACGGTGTTCCACAGGTGCGGCGCCGGCCCCACCTCGAGCAGGCTGTTCAGCGCCTCGGCGAGCCGTATGCCCGCGGCCTTTCCCGGCCGCTCGGCGAAGGTGAAGTCGCCGGTCTGCACCGGGCCGTTGAAGTAGACGACGCCGTTCATCGCGGCCCCCGTCAGCAGTCCGGCTCGGCTGCGTCGACCTGGTGGAAGCGCCCGCCGCGCCGCTCGTAGACGAGGACCCCGGCGTTCGGCGTCTTGCGTTCCCGGGCTTCGTCGACCAGCTCGGTCACCTGCCGCTGCTCCAGCACGCTGCGCAGCGCCAGGATGGCAGTGTGGTGCGTCATCGCCACCACGGCTGGCGCGCGGCCCTCGAGGCCCTTGACGAACGCGGTCGCCCGGCGCAGCACGCCGACCGCGAGGGACTCGCCGCCCTCGCCCGGGGGAGTCCACAGGTGCTTGCGCATCTGCCGGTCCACCTGGCAGTCGGGCCACGTCGCGAAGAGTTCCGCCTTCGTCATGTACGTGGCGTCGCCGTAGTGCTGCTCGTTCAGCAGAGCGGTGACGTCGGCGGCGCGGCCGGGCAGCGCCAGTTCCGCAGTGTCCAGGGCCCGCCGGTACTGCGAGGAGCACACGTACGGGTCCGGGCCGGCGACGTCCTTGAGCGCGGTGCGCAGCCACTGGCACTGGCGGAAGCCGCGCGGGGTGAGCCCGACGAGGTCGCGGGACAGTGCGTGCGCTGCCGGGCCGGTCCACGGTCGCGGGTCTTGGTAGAAGCCGGTGTGCTTCGTGGCGTTCTCGGTCGATTCGGCGTGCCGTATGACAGTGAGAAGCATGAGTCACCCCGTGGAAGGCGGAGGGAACCAGGCGGTGTCCGGGCCGCTCGGTCTTGGTGGCGCGGGTGGCAAGGGGCGAGCCGCGGCCCGCTGCTGGCTCAGTGCCCTTGCTGGGTCGTTGGGTGAGGTTCGGCTGGTTGAAGCGTCGGCTCTTCCGCGGGGGCGATGTCGAAGGACTGTGCGCATGTCTCGCAGGCACGCAGCCGGGCTCCGACGGCGGTCAGGTGGGGCACGCGGAAGCGCTTGTCCGCCCAGAAGGAGCACCAGCAGCACGAGCGGCCGTCCCGCTGGTGGGGGGTCAGGTCTTCCAGCCGGATTGCGGGGGCATCCACGTCCGTCACTGCTCCGCTTTCATCCGTGCGTGCGCGGGCGATCTCGTCCGGAGGGGCTAGGCGCAGGCAGTGCGGGACGGCCTGCCACGGTGCGCCGCCTGTCAGGGGACGGGCGGGAACGCCGAGGTAGGGGTCCGTGAGATCTCTGTACCGGGTCACGATCCCGACTGCGTCCGTGGCGCGGACGATCGTGTCAACCGGCAGTCGGCCGCCGGAGCCTGTGGTGTTCGGGCTGCGCGTGGTCATGGCGTCGCCTCAGGGGAGAGATCGGAGGCGGGCCGTCCTTCCCGGAAGGGGGAGCGAAGGACGGCCCTTACGGCGTGGGCACAGCGGGCGTGCATCACGACACCTCAAGACTGGACCGGTCCACCGGTCCAGTCAAGTATCTGTCAGGTCCCGGGCCCCATCGGGTACTTGTCCGTCCGACGCCACAGATGCGACGGCGTCACGCCTTCCTCGCAGACCAGCGGCCTGTCGTCCTGGTCGTAGGCGGTATGGAGATCCACCGCGACGGCGGTCGGCCTTTTCACTCCAAGGTGGTCCGCCTCAGCCGAGGTTGCGAGACGGACGGTGGTCTCGTCGACGCCCAGAACCGGCCCACGCCCGGTCTCGCGCCGCACATAGTGCGTCGTTCCCTCCGCGATGGGCCCCTTCTGGGCCAGGCGCGGGCACTGCGCCGCGATATCCGGCGGGAACCATGCGGTCACGTACGTCATCGGTGTGTCGTCCTCCGCCAGGACGAGCCGCGCGCGATGCAGGGCGCCCACACCGGCCGACAGGCCCAGGGCGTCGGCCACATGCGAGGGCGGGGTCAGCATCTCGGGTGCACCAAGACGCCGGAACGGCCGCCCGCCGCTGGTCCGGCTGGTGCCTGCCCGGCGACCGCCGGCGGGCCGGGCGAGTGCCGTTTGGACAACGGAGAAGCCGCGTCCTTGGTGAGGGACGATCAAGCCGTCCGCGCGGAGGATGTCCATGGCCTTGACGGCGGTGGCGCGGGAGACGTCCCACTGTTCGCACAGGTCACGGGAGGAGGGCAGAAGGTCGCCGGGACCGAACTCGCCGTCGGCAATGCGGCGGCGGAGGCTTTCAGCGATCTGCTCGTACTTGAGGGGAGGCATCAGGGGTCCTGTCGCACAACGGGGGGGGTGACCGGTTGACCGGTCAGGTTAGAGGCTGGCGGACCTGACAGACCAGCCCCCAGACTGACGCCCATGACCACACCATCACGCGCCACACCCGCCGTCGCGCCGGAGATCCTGGAGTTCTATGGGGAGACCATCGACGAGGCCGACCGGCTGACATCCTCGGCTGACGGCATCCTGGAGATGCTCCGCACGCAAGAGATCCTGCGCCGCCACCTCCCCTCTCCGCCCGCTTCCATCCTCGACGTCGGGGGCGGACCAGGTGCGCACGCGCGATGGCTGGTGAAGGACGGGTACGCCGTCCATCTCATCGACCCGGTCCCCCGCCACGTCGAACAGGCCACGGCAACCGGCGCTACTACCGAGCTCGGCGACGCGCGCGCCCTGACCGCTGCCGACGGCACCTACGACGTGGTCCTGCTACTGGGGCCGCTCTACCACCTCCTCGAACGGGACGACCGGCTGCAAGCCCTCGCCGAGGCGCGACGGGTGGCGCGCCCGGGCGGGCTCGTCGCCGCCGCGGCGATCGGCCGGTACGCGTCACTGTTCGAGCACACCGCCACGACCTGGCTCAGCACGAAGCCGCACGTCCGGGAAGTCGTCGGCGACATCCTCCGCACGGGCATCCACGAGCCAGGCCGGAAGGGATTCACCGCCGCCTACTTCCACACCGCAGGCGAACTCGCCGAGGAAATGTCGGCGGCCGGGCTGACCGACGCACAGGTACTCAGTGTCGAGGGCCCTACCTGGGGCGCGCTGAAAGCGACCGAGCACCACACGGACGCACAACTCGACACGAGCGGCCCCCTTTTCACAGCCGCGCTCGAGGCAGCACGCCTCGCCGAGCCCTATCCGGAGCTCCTGGCCGCCGCGTCACACATGATCGCTATCGCCCGTACGTGACCTTCGCTCCGCGCACCAGGGCCCTTCTCCCCCATTGCGTGTACGTCGGACAGGAGCGCGACGCCCTCAGGGGCGTAATGCTGTGGTGCCACGCTGCAGTTCTACGGCCAGCTGCACAGATACCGAACATTCACCGTGTGCGCGAGCTACCCCCGCGGGTGCGGGGACGACCCACTGGGGACCGCCGGGGCACCGCCACCCCGGGAGCTACCCCCGCGGGTGCGGGGACGACCCCCCGTTCTTTCTCCGCGCCGGGGCCTGGAAGGAGCTACCCCCGCGGGTGCGGGGACGACCACGCGTAGCGAGTGGCCCAGCGCACGGCCCGGGAGCTACCCCCGCGGGTGCGGGGACGACCCGAGACCGGGGGCGAACTGGAGGAACAGGAGGGAGCTACCCCCGCGGGTGCGGGGACGACTTGGCGGCGGGGAGGTACTCGGTGCCGAGCCGGGAGCTACCCCCGCGGGTGCGGGGACGACACATACGCGCCCGACTCGGTGGTGGAGCCGTCGGAGCTACCCCCGCGGGTGCGGGGACGACACATACGCGCCCGACTCGGTGGTGGAGCCGTCGGAGCTACCCCCGCGGGTGCGGGGACGACACCCGAGCAAGGTCTCGGTGCGGACGCGGTCGAGAGCTACCCCCGCGGGTGCGGGGACGACTTCTCCGGGGTGGATGGTGTGGACGGTGCGTTCGAGCTACCCCCGCGGGTGCGGGGACGACGCGAACCGGGCCAGCGCGAGGAGCGATTCCAGTGAGCTACCCCCGCGGGTGCGGGGACGACGGCCGGTAGGCCATGACGCGGCGCACGCGCCCGGAGCTACCCCCGCGGGTGCGGGGACGACTGCCCGCAAGCGGACCGGACGCCAGCCGGGCGGGAGCTACCCCCGCGGGTGCGGGGACGACATTTCTCCGCCATGGACCGCAACTCCCCCGCGAGAGCTACCCCCGCGGGTGCGGGGACGACTGGTGGTCGGCGTGGACGGCGGCGAACACCGCGGAGCTACCCCCGCGGGTGCGGGGACGACCCGACATGGGGCGTGACACCATGCAGCCGATGTGAGCTACCCCCGCGGGTGCGGGGACGAC
>NZ_JARWBG010000038.1:0-60233 GCF_029846775.1 Streptomyces chengmaiensis | reverse complement strand
GAGCTACCCCCGCGGGTGCGGGGACGACAGCTGAACGAACGGCGACAGAGCGTTGGACCCGGAGCTACCCCCGCGGGTGCGGGGACGACAGGCCGCTACCGTCATGGATCATGACCTGTGAGGAGCTACCCCCGCGGGTGCGGGGACGACGAAGCCACAGTCGACACAGTCCCCACCCAAGAAGAGCTACCCCCGCGGGTGCGGGGACGACGGCGGGGGCGCTGGGGACTGGTATGCAGGACGGGAGCTACCCCCGCGGGTGCGGGGACGACCGTTCGAATCACGGCAGCACGTCCAGGAAGTGGGAGCTACCCCCGCGGGTGCGGGGACGACCGGGCCGTGGTGGCTGTCTGTCTGGGTGGGGGCGAGCTACCCCCGCGGGTGCGGGGACGACCCGGGGTAGGACAGCAGAGCGTCGATCATGTCGGAGCTACCCCCGCGGGTGCGGGGACGACGTACCAGGAGCGGCGCGTCTTTCCGCCAGCACCGAGCTACCCCCGCGGGTGCGGGGACGACATCCGGTACGTCTCCGCCGTGGTGAGCACGCTGGAGCTACCCCCGCGGGTGCGGGGACGACCCTTCGTGACCTGGGATGCTGTCAAGTGATCATGCCGTTTTCCTTCACCTTGTTGAGGGGCTTCCAGGGTTGTCCGTTCTGGCGTGGGCGTGCGATGAGGGTGAGGCCGTCGAAGTCGAGGGGCGTCCAGCGGTCGCGGCCGGCGGTGCGGGTGCTCCAGCCCTGTTCGGTGGTCGCTGGTTCGATCATGGCGGCTTGGCCGTCATGGATGCGTTCGGTGAGGATGGCCCAGAGGCGGTCACGGACGCGTGGGTTGGGGTTGCCGACGTAGACGCCTGGGGCGACTTCGGCGAACCACCGTGTGAGGTGACCTCTGAGGCCTGGTGGGGCCGCGATGAGGACGACGACGGTCGTGTTGGCGCTCACGGTGTTGTCTCCCCCTTGGTGGGGTCTTCCGGTTCGGAGGGCTCGGGGATGACGTCGAGGTGGTCCGTGGCGCTCCAGTTGCGGCCGCTGCTGACGACGGTGTCGCCGTCGTCCCATAGAGCGCCGAGATCCTCGTCCAGCAGGTCGGTCCCCTCTGGGACGAGGAGGCGTTTGATGTCGGCGACGATGCGGGGGAGGAGTTTGCCTCGGACGACGGCGTCCCGCAGTGCTGTGCGCGCGTCCCGTTCCGAGGTCAGTCCTTGTGCGGCGAGGTCGAACGCGAGGGGGATGGTGTATTCGGCCTTGTAGAGGTCGGAGATGTCCAGTACGAAGGACAGTGCGTTGCCGGTGTGGACGAAGCCGAGGGCGGGGCTGGCGCCGAGCCCGGTGATGGCGGCGTGGCTGATGCCGTAGAGGGCGGAATTGGCTGCGGACAGGAGGCGGTTGACGTCGTCGCCTGCGGCGAAGGCGTCACCTGGCTTGTAGTCACGCTTGGTCCATGGCACGCCGGTGCGCTGGGAGTGCTGGGCGTAGAGGCGGCGGATGCGAGTGCCTTCTCTGCCGCGGAGTTGCTGCAGGGTCAGGCCGGCGGTGTTCTCGTCGGGGAAGCGCATGTCGTACATGCGGCGTGCCACGGCGACGCGTTCTTTGGGGCGGGTGACCAGCCATGCCTGGCGGAGTTGGAGTTGGGAGCCGCGGGCGGTGCTGGTGCCGGTGGCGTAGAGGCGTACGCCCTGTTCGCCGACCCAGCACACTGTGGTGCCGGAGTCGGCGAGCAGGGTTACGGCGGGGTGGGTGATGCGGCTGCCGGGGCCGATGAGGAGGACGGCGAGCCAGGCGGCCGGGACGTGGACGGTGCGGGCCCTGTTGACCAGGACGATGGCGTTGTCGTCGCGGTCGATGTGGCAGCGTTCGGCGTAGAGGCTGCTGATGCGGTCCTCGATCCGGTGCAGGTCCTGTGGCCCGGTTCGCCACCATGGTTCAGCCATGGTTCGCCCCCTCGGGGGTGGGGCGGAGTGGTGCCAGGGTGAGGAGGCCCTGTCCGTAGCCTTTAGCGGGTCCGATGCCGCCGAGAAGGGCAGTGCGCAGGGCGTCGGGGTCGGTGACGCGCAGGCGCCCTTCGAAGGTGGCAGTGGACAGGGTGATCCGGGGGCTGTCGGTGTGCTTGTGGAATCGGAGAATCTCCCGGCTGACGACGGTCACGGCCGGCCCCGCCGAGAGTTCGGGTTCCTCGGCGTGCAGGCCGGGAGGGGGAGGTGTGGTGGTGGCGTCGGGGATCGTGAAGCCGTGGCGATCGCAACGCTTGAGGAGCCACTCGAGCTGCTGTGCGGCGGTGCGGTGGGCGACGCGGGACCCGCGGGGGCGGGTGCCATTGTCGGCGCCCTTCTTCAGGCGGGCCGCTTGCTGCTCACTCGGCCGGGTGGGGCGAGGGATGTTCTGGATGGGGTTGGCCGTGAGGCGGAAACCAAACTCGCGGCCCTTGACGATGCGGTCCAGCAGTGGCGCGTAGTCGGCAATGAGCGGGGCGCCTCCGTCGGCGCCGGGCCAGCCGACGTCGTCGATGATGTGGGCCCAGGAGGGGCGGCTCTCCGTAAGGACGAGGACTTCGGCCCGGTTGGGGGTGCTGTTCTCCAGGCGCCACAGGACCCGTTCGGTGACGGGCTGGACGGCCAGTCCGGCGAGGATGGCGGCGTGCAGGCGGTGGGGGCTGGAGAGCAGAGATACAGCGGCGCGGCGGCGCGGGTTGAGTGCGATCTTCGACAGGTAGGGCATGAGGTCACCAGCCCAGGAGGGCGAACGGGTCGTGATCGGAGTATCCGGCGGCTCCGGTGTCCGGTGCGGAGTCGGACGGGTGGGTACGGCCGGTGGGCACGGTGACCCAGAGGTGGCGCACGGCGCGGCGGCCGAAGCGGGTTCCGGTCTTGAGGTCGAAGGTGTCGGGGACGTCGACGGCCAGGTGATCGCCGGCCGGGTCTTCGACGGTGGCCTCCAGCGACACGCTGGCGCCCTGGACTTGGCCGCGGCGGTGACGGCCCGCCTGCCACGGCACTTCCCTCAGCACGTTCTCCAGTGTTGCGTCGGGATGCAGGCCGAGGCTGACCGGGCCGGTGGGCGGGCAGGAACGACGACCGAGGGACAACGGGTGCACGGGATTGCGTACGGCCTCTTCCAGGGCCTGCAGGAGGGGCTTCGGGCCGCGGAGGGCGGCGACGAAGGCCGCGTCTTGGAGGTAGAAGCGCCGGGTGACGCCGGTGTACTTGCGCGGTGTGGTCCGCGTCTGCTGTCCCTTGGCGTTGGTCTTGGCCGACAGCAGCGGAAGTCCCCGGTAATCGCTGTAGGTGTGGTAGTCACGAAGCAGGGTGCCGGGCTGGTCCGCCCGGACCCCGAGTTGCAGGCCAATCAGGTCGGTGAGGGACGCCTCACGGTCGCGGCCTTCGGCGGCGGCCAGGAGGCCGAGGACGCCGGACTTGGTCGGTTGGGGGCGGGTCTCTCGCCAGTTGTAGCGGGAGGGCCCGCCCCAGGACTGCAGGGGCGCGGCCAGCCTCAGGGCCAGGACAGCGTGCTCGGTGCCGGTCATCGGGCGCCGACCTCGGCCGTGTCGGCAGGGGCCAGTTCGCCGCGGTCGAGCCACTCGCCGACCAGGGCGTCCACGGAGTCGAGGAGGGCGGGGAAGGCCAGGGAGGCGCCGAACACCTCGGCGATCTTGTTGCCTTCTGCGGTGTAGGTGGCCAGGGTCCGCAGCGGCTTGTTGCCCCAGGTGTCGCCTACTGCCTTGAGCTCGGCGGCCAGGCGCACGACGGACTCGGCGGCCAGGCCGGTGACGCCGGTGACGGGCTCTTCGTAGGCAGAGACCAGGTTCACCGGCTGGTCGGTGCGGACGGTCAGCAGGACCAGGTGGGGCAGGGTGCGGTGGGCGAAGGAGTTCTGGTGCCCGGTGGGCATGGAGCGGGCGAAGGCGTCGACGAAGCGGACGGCAGTCTGGCGGGTCGCTTCGGCGTCGGAGAGGTTGTCGCGGAGTTGGTGGACACCGAGAACGGCGTAGCGGTAGAGGGTGGAGGAGTTGAACTCGACTGTGCCGATCATGCCGGCACCGTGGTCGTCGGTGTTCTCATCGTCCACCGCTGTGTAGTAGTCGAACTCGGTGCGCACGGCATGGGTGGACAGGGCGTGCGCGACCTGGACGGAAGCGTCCACCTTCAGGGTGGGCAGGTCGGCGACCATGCGGCCGAACAGGGCGACCTCGGCCGGGTGTCCGGTGGACAGTGTCTGCACCACGTGCAGCTTCTTCATCTCGCCCTTGAGGTCGTCGCCGGACAGAGCGGCGAGTTCGGCGGCGCGGCCGTCCAGCAGCTTCACCAGAGCGTCGAGCTGCTTCTTGCCGAAGAACAGGAGGTAGGCGGACTGGTCATCCTTCTTGGCGGACTTGGTGATACCGAGCGGTTCCAGCAGTGCGGCTGCCAGGTGGTCGGCCTGCTCCTCGGCGAGTCCAGCGCCGCCGTCGGCGGCGGGTCGGGCGAGGCGCTGGGCGAGCAGGGTGGCGATCCGCTTGGTGCGGGTGGCCCGGTCGGACTCGGGTACCTGCCGGGCGTACTCGGTGCGGGTCGCGCGCTTCCACGCCTGCGATGAGACACGGGCACGTCGGGCGCCGCCGAAGACCGCCTGCTTCGGAGTCCCGGAGTCGTCCCGGTTGGCGTTGGAGGGCGGAAGGCTCTGCAGGATGTGGACCTCGACAAACAGGCGGGGCTGGCTCATGGGACGGTTCCTTGATTTCCTGGGGCGCCGCCGGAGCGTGCGCGCGCTGGGGTTGTAGTGGAGAGGTACAGGTTGCGCATGGCCGAACTAGGCAGGTCGGCCCTTGCTCGGGGCAGGCGGGGCTGCCTCGGCTGGTGGTGTCAGGCAGTGGCGGCGCGGTGGAAGTCGTGGTCCCACCGCTGTCTGAAGTCACTGGCGGCGTCCGGGTGGCGGGGGTCGTCCCAGACACGCAGCGCCGTGCGGAGCAGGTCGTAGTCGAGTCCGACGCCTGCCTGGTTCAGCTGCGGGACGAGCGAGCGCAGATGCATGGCGAGTTCGTCGGCGTCAGCGGAGGTGAGCAGGGCACCGAAGCGTCTCTCCAGCGCTGCGGTCGCGCTCTTGCCCTCGCCGCTCGCGGCTGCCTGCCTGGCGAGCAGACCGGCGGCCCTGCCCGGGCTGTTGCCCGGGATGTGCATCCGGCGTTCGTGCGTCTGCTGGTGGCGGGCGAAGAGAGTGAGGACGACGTGCTCGGCCGTCAGGTCCCGGGTGAGGGAACCTTTGTCGCGCCACTGGGACGTCATACGGGTGCGGTGGAAGGGCCACATCACGGCGACCGTTCCGGGCTCGCGGCCGGTGCCGGACCGCATTGCGGCCAGCGCCGCAGCGGCCTCCGGGTCCTTGGGGCTGTACGTCACCCAATAGGGTGCCGGCTCCTGGCCGGGGCTCTTCTCGTCACCGCTGTCGAAAGACGAGGCGGGGGTGCCGGGGTCGGTGTGCTGCAGGCCCCAGGCGCGCAGCACGCGGTTCCTTTTCCCTCCGTCCCAGTGGGTCAGTTCATGGAACAGGCGCGTGTAGTCGAGGCGGACGTCAGCTTGCCGCAGGAGTGGCACGAGGCGCTGAAGGTGCTGCGCGAGCTCGTGCACGTCCTGGGCGGTGGCCGCCGCGATGAGCCGCCGCTCGACTGCAGCCTCCGTCAGGGTCTCGCCTCTGTGCAGTTGCAGGCATGCGGTGCCCAGGCCGATGCCTGCGTGGTGGACGGGCCCGGACGCTGCGTGCTGGTGCAACCCGAACAGTGTCAGTGCGTAGTGCTCGGCGATGTAGGAAGCGGGGAGACGGTCGGGGCCGCCGTCAGGGAGGAAGACTCGGTGGACCGGCCGCATGGACGCGACCGTTCCGGCTTCCCGGCCCACGCCCTCACGCAAGGCCCTGAGGCTTCGGGCAACGTACTCAGAGAACCCCGGGGAGCGCCCCTCGCCCGGCGTCGGCTGCCAGTCCTGGGCGGCTTCCTCCCAGAAGAAGCGCCGTAACCGCCCCGTCGCGAGACGCGGGCCTTCGGTGTTCAGTGAAGATGTCATACCTCAAGCGCCTCCTTCGCGGGAGCGTGGCGTTCCTGGGTGGCTCGCTCAAGAATCTCGGCGACTCTCGTCCGGAAGACACCGATGGCCTTGCCGCTGCGGTAGACGAACTCCTTGTCACCGTTCTTCACCGCGCGGCCCACTGCGGCGCGCGGCGGGGTGGCCGCGAGCAGCAGGGCGGCCTCCCGGTCCGCGGCCATCCGGACGGACTGTTCCCACGCCAACTGTGCGCGCTCCAGGAGTTCGTCGTCGTCCTCTCCGACGCTGCGGAGCCCGACGAGCAGGCGGCGCACGGTCCGGTCGAGGGCGTGCAGGAACTGGGCGGACGGCCTGCTGCCCTTGTCGCGCGGCAGCGGATCGCCGCCCGACGCACGCCGCAGGTCGTTGTTGAGGCTGTCGAGTGCACGGGCCACTTGGTCGGCCTGCTCCACACACTCCAGCAGGGCCCGGCGCAGCCATTCGTCCTGGGCGAGCAGTGATTTCACGGGGAGGGGCAGGTCGTCGCCGATGGCGTTCTCCACCACGGCGGACTGTGTGCCGTACTCCAGCCCCGACGTCTCCACGCCCAGCAGGTACCCGTCGGACAGAACGCCAGCGCCCTGCAGGTCCCCGATCTGACGCAGCAGCAGGGAGGTGTACGGCCCGTCGCCCTGCGCAGGGAGCGTCATGGCCAGCAGGGTCGCCAGGCCCTGCCAGGCAGCGCGGCCCGAGGTGTGCCGGCGGGGGCGCTGGTGCGGTTGGTTCTTCTTGGGCTTGGCGGTGTGCTGCCACGCGGTGTGCGGCTCAGTCTCGGGGGTCCGTGCCAGCCGGTCACCCGCGGACACGATCACGCGGTTCACGCGGAGTCCGCTCTCCGTCTCGCATGGAAAGAGTCGGATCCGGCGGGACTGGAAGGTCAGCAGGTCCAACAGCCCGCTCACCGGCCGCTCCGACCACTCTGGGCCGGCCGGCGACTTGCAGCCCGCCCCGGCCGGACGCTCGTCCCACGCCCACTGCGGCCGGTCGTCGGCCTTCAGCCCGTCGGGGAAGATCGGGGTGTTCAGCAGCAGCGTCTCGTACAGTGTTGCCCCGGTCGGGACGATGACACCCAGCTGGCCGAGAGGCCCGGGCGGATTGCCGGAAGTAATTGCTTTCTTCACCTGAGGATCGCCTTCAGCGCCGGTCTTGATCGAGGCCGTGTCCCAGCACTGCACATGAAGCAGCCACAGCACCGCGTCGCCCGGAGTGAGCAGAAGCTCATCGGCCTCGCTCAGCGCGCTGAACATGGGCACGTTGTTGCCCGACGCCACCGACTGCACCAGCTGCGCGGCCGGCTTCGTCTCCCCGTTGGCTGCCTGGAGGTCTGCGACCTGCGCGAACGGACGCTCCGCGTCGAAGAGCCGGAACCGGTCCCCGTAGCGAGGCCCCAGGTACTCCTCGAGACGATTGTGTTCGTCCTCGGAGAACCGCCCTCGTCGGAATCTCTCGCCCCACTCCTGCCGAGTGCACGGCACCCCGAGGGCGTCGAACACAATCGGCAGCAGGAGCTGGCGGAGCGCCACGGCCAGCATCGTATGGACCGGTAGTTCGAGGCGCCGGATCCTGTGCGCCTCGGATAACGCGCCCAGCAGACCGACGGGCCGTGTGGAGCCATCCACATCGACCGCGGTGAGCACAGCGCCGTGGACCAGGTCTCCATTGGCGTCCATGGCGGCCTTCCCCTCCATGAGGCAGCCCCACGCCCCGCTGGACGTGGGGGTGGCAGTCGGATGCGCATCCTCCCCGGAGCGCACTACCTCGCCACTCATCACGCTTCCACACAACGTTCAGTGCTTTCAACCGAGTTGGCCATTTCTCCGGCCACGAACCTGGACCGCCTACTCAGCACTGGGCAGCGACTCAGTAGGCTCTGCCGCGCGTACGGAGGGTCCCTCGCTTCCCCGCAGGGCTGGGGGTGTTCCCGTTCAGTGCTTCATGTGGTCCCCGCACACGCGGGGGTGACCGGAACCGCGGGGGACGCTCCGCACGCACCCCACTTACTGGCGCTCGACGACCAGACCGAGGACGTCGTCGTACGACACCAGGTCCGTCCCCAGGAGCCTTGTTCCGCCCTCCTCCAGTACCAGAGCGGACCGGTGCTGGAGCCACGGACGGCCGGCCCATCCCGGCAGAGGGCCCAGTTCCGCCTGGGCAGCGTCGGTGAGTCCCGGCGGCAGGCGGACGGTGCCGCCCATCAGGCGGTCGGTCACCTCATCGTCGTCCACCTCGCCGTGCACGCCGAGCCAGGTGCCGTCATGCGCCCGGTAGCCGCCGGGAACCCGGCGGACAATCACCGCTTCGACCGTGACCTCGCCATCCCTGACGACGGCGTCGAGTTGTTCCTCCGTGGCCGCCCGGCTGCCCGCGTAGTGCAACCCCTCCAGCGTGGGGGAGGCCCACTCTCGCTGACGGCAGAGGAGGAATTCCTCAGCCTCCCTCGCCCTCTTCAGCTCTGCAGCCTGCCGCCGCTCCCATGCCTCGGCTTCGGGCCAATCGGGCGGGCAGACCGCGGCATCCCCGTAGGCGGTGGCAACCAGCTCCGGCACGTCGGCGGGAATGCTCCAGGATGACCTGGGCGGCCCCTGCCCCTCTCCGCCGAAGGGGCCGGCGACCTCCATGACAAGGGCAGCCGCACGCAGCAGCGACCACTTGCCATAAATGGCCTCCGACGCCCCCAGGAACCGCGGGACACCATCCCGCCCCGCCGTCACGCCGGTGACCAGAACCCGCGGCGCCCGATGCGCATCCGGCCGCCGAGTACCGCTATGGCGGTGCAGCCGGCCGATACGCTGAAGGAGCAGGTCCGCGGGCGCCAGGTCGGTAATCAGCACATCGGCGTCCACGTCGAAGGACTGCTCCGCAAGCTGGGTGGCGATCACCACCATGCGATGCGGCCGATCCTCTCCAGCATGCGGCCCCAACAGACAAAGACACTCCGCCGTGCGGTCCGCACGGTGTGCCGCGCACAGACGCGCGTGCAGCAGATGCAGACTGCCGTCGAAGCCCCCTTCCAGCAGTTCCTTGTAGATCGCCTGCGCCCGGGCCACCTGATTGACCACCACCAGCGCCACACCGCCATTAGCGACGGATCTCCGCACAGCCTCCGCCACCCGCGCCCCGGCACGATCGACATCGGGCAACCAAGCCAGCTCCACCGGCACCGACTCCCGCCAGGACTCCACCGCCTCAGGAGACGTCTCGGCGACCGCCCGACCGCCCACGCCATAGGCCACCGTGACGCACGGGTACCCGGCCGGCTCCGGCACCGGCTCGTGCACGTCGGTCCCCAGAGCACCGGACACATAGGCATCGACGAACGTCTGCCGCTGAGAAGGCGGCAGCGTAGCCGACAGCAACACCACCGGAACCCCCGCCTGCCCCAGCCAGCGCAGCGCCTCCACAAGGAACTGCCGCATATACACATCAGCAGCATGCACCTCGTCGACGACCACAACCTTTCCGGACAGCCCCGCGAACCGGAGCATGACATGCCGAGTGCGTGTCGCCGCATGCAGCAGGTGATCGACGGTGCCTACCGCAAACGCGGCGAGCAGCCCCCGCTTGCTCCCGAGAAACCAGTGCGCCGGGCCATCCGCCGCGGGATCGGCCCCTCGGCCCGTCGACGGCAACTCAGCCGGATCCCTGCCGTACCAGGCGTCCTCGTCAATGGCTCCGAAGTCATCCTCCCCCTCATCCGGCCCGCCCCCGGAGCTGGCTCCGCCCTCACACCCGCAGCCGTCACCGCCCGGCCGCGGCTCACCCTCCCAGATCGCTCGCCACCAGGCGTTGAATCGCCGACGACCGTGCAGGAGCGCAACCTGCGACTCAAGCTCCGGCTCGAAGGTGCGCACCCACTCGAGCACCTGCTCATACATCGGATCGCTCGTCGCCTGCGTCGGCATCGCCACGAACACACCGTGCAGACCGAACCTGGCCGCCAGAACCTCCGCAGCCGCAAGCGCCGCCTTCGTCTTGCCCTCCCCCATGGGCGCCTCGGCAACCAGAAGCCCCGGCACGGGCATCGCCCAAGCCCGCTCCACCAACTCCTGCTGTGACGCACGGGGTCGCACCCCCAGACGGCCGGTGAGCGGATCCAGCCGCTTCTTGGGCAGCGGCAGGTCTCGCCAACCGCCACGCAACCGCAACCGCCCCCACGCCCCCTGCGCCCGACGCCGAGCCTCGCCGAAGGAGACGAGCTTGGCATCCGACAGGCCGGTGAACCGACTGCTGTCGCTCGCGATCCAGTCAGCCATCACGATGAAGCCCGAAAGCGCCAGCTGCTCCGCCTTCCGGAGAGCACCCACCGGCCTCACGTCCGCAAAGTCCTCAAACCCAACGGCCCGGGTGAAGACGTCCACCACCGCCCGCTGCGCCTCTTCCCACGAGGCACCCCGCCCCTGGACCTCCCGGTGCGACGGCCTGATGTCACAAACGGACGGAAACGCACCATGATGCCCCGCTACCAGCGGCCACACCCATCCAGCGGCCTCCTCACTGCCCCACTCAGCCACCATGCGAGGTAGCAACAGCGCAGCCCCAGCGACATCATGACGCCACCTTCTCCGCCGGTTCGTCGGCAGCCGTCCCCACGTTAACCCCGCCGCCAGCACGGGGGCGGCCTCGGCCGCGTCGACCGCCTGGAACGCCGGGCATGCTTTTCCGCAGTCGTGGATGCCGCACACCCACATAAACCACAACCTGCCCCGGCCCCCGCTGACCTCATCCAGTCGCCGTCGGAACGCCGCAGACACGTACCGGTCCCACATCTCCGCCGCCACAGCCGCCGTATCCAGCAGATGCCCCAGCAGCAAGTGCGTCCGGCCCCCATTCCGCACAGCCGACTTCCCCCACAACTGCGACACCCGCTCCACGGCCTCCGACGACAGTCCCATAGCCGCCATCAACTCGACGACCGAGCCTTCACCGTCGACCACCCGAACCACCCCCAATCCGACGCTGCGCCACACTAGGCTCTGCCACTGACAACGCACCCGGACAAGCCACCAGAACCCCCATGCATGTAAAGGAAAACCGCACCCCCGGCTAGCATCAATGCAGCGTACGAAGTGTCGTCCCCGCACCCGCGGGGGTTGCTCGCGGCCCGCGGATATGAGGTGCACGCTGCCGTCGTCGTCCCCGCACCCGCGGGGGTTGCTCGCCTGACCAACCGGGATGACGTCCTCGGCTCCGGTCGTCCCCGCACCCGCGGGGGTTGCTCCCACAGGCCGCCGAACACGGCGACCCCGAACACGTCGTCCCCGCACCCGCGGGGGTTGCTCGGCGCTTATGGACGGCGTGACCGCCAGCAGCACGTCGTCCCCGCACCCGCGGGGGTTGCTCAGGACGACCTGCGCGACTACCAGGTCGTGCTGCGTCGTCCCCGCACCCGCGGGGGTTGCTCCCTCCATGCTCGAGACCGGGCAGTGGCTGCGACGTCGTCCCCGCACCCGCGGGGGTTGCTCCTCAGACGGGGCGTCGTTCACGCACGACGGATGGTCGTCCCCGCACCCGCGGGGGTTGCTCCTCCGCAGCCGCATCCGCGCCGTCCTCGACCAGGTCGTCCCCGCACCCGCGGGGGTTGCTCGCTGCTGGGGATCTCGACCCCGACGGTCCAGCAGTCGTCCCCGCACCCGCGGGGGTTGCTCCTCCGCCAGCCTGCACGGCAAGGACTCGCACGAGTCGTCCCCGCACCCGCGGGGGTTGCTCCTCAGCCGCCGTGCCCTGCTCGATCGGATGCCCGTCGTCCCCGCACCCGCGGGGGTTGCTCCCACACGGCGGCGCGCGCGGCGAGGTGGGTCTTGTCGTCCCCGCACCCGCGGGGGTTGCTCCGCCGCGGTGCGGCTGCCCTGCCACGGGTAGGAGTCGTCCCCGCACCCGCGGGGGTTGCTCTCGGGTCCGAGAGGTAGTCCTGACGCGCCCCATGTCGTCCCCGCACCCGCGGGGGTTGCTCCCGCTGCAGATACATGCCGCGCTCACCGGCGATGTCGTCCCCGCACCCGCGGGGGTTGCTCGACGTTCCACGGATTGTCGGCGGTCGCGGTGCCGTCGTCCCCGCACCCGCGGGGGTTGCTCCGTCCTCAGTGAGCGCGCCGCGATCGACCGCACGTCGTCCCCGCACCCGCGGGGGTTGCTCCCTGGTCTGCGGGCACTCGGAGCCGTACTCGCAGTCGTCCCCGCACCCGCGGGGGTTGCTCGCTGGTGACGCCTGTGTAGAAAGTCGCTCCCACGTCGTCCCCGCACCCGCGGGGGTTGCTCGTCGGATCCGCGGGGCTGGTCGCTGCCGGTGATGTCGTCCCCGCACCCGCGGGGGTTGCTCCATCACCCCGGGCGGGTTCCTGCGCGGGGTGCGGTCGTCCCCGCACCCGCGGGGGTTGCTCCCCGAGCTGGTCGAAGAAGTCGCTGTACTCCTTGTCGTCCCCGCACCCGCGGGGGTTGCTCCGGGGCCGACGCCGTGGCGGCGACCGGGGTTCCGTCGTCCCCGCACCCGCGGGGGTTGCTCCGGGCGCCCCTGGCGGGGCGGCTGTTCCCGTTCGTCGTCCCCGCACCCGCGGGGGTTGCTCCGCCTGGACGACGTCGGTGCCGTGGACGGGGCCGTTCGTCCCCGCACCCGCGGGAGCCCGCAGCACCCACGCCGCCCTCACGGAGGTGCTCGTGGCCCTGGACGACCCCGATCGCCGCGGCTTCTTCGTCCTGACCACCGGCGCGCTGGCCGGACTCGCCGCCGACTGGGCCACGAGCGCTGACCAACACCAGCGCACCCGAGTGCACCACGCTCCTCCACCCGCTTTTGCACACAGACCGGTGGTGTCGGCCCCTGGTCATGCGAGCGCGTAGGTCCGCGATCCGGTCTCGGCGACGACATCGTCGGGCCCCTCGGTGAGCAGTACTCGCCACCAGCGGGCTTCCTACGCCGGAGTCCTTCCGTCAGCGGGCACGGCTCACGGGGCGCGGCAGCAGGTTGCGCAGGAGCTCGGCGGTCTCGGCTTCCATATCGACGCCGCCGAGGAGCTGTTCGTTGATGCGGGCGAGACGAGCGGCGGCCTCGCGCAGGGCGTCGATGTCGCCGGCGGCATGGTGGGCGAGGAAGATCTGGCGGTGCAGCATCTCGCTCTCCTCGGCGGCGAGCAGTCCTCGCTTGGCCGCCCATAGGGCGCCGGGCATGTCGTCGGCTTCCCTGCGGCGGGTGGACAGCTCGTACGCGACGTCCACGACCGCGGAGACCATCTCCTGGATGGCCGGCTCGGCCCAGGCGTAGCGCTGGGGGGCGATGCCGGTGAAGGGTCGTCCGCGGACCAGGGCGAGCGCGCGGCGCAGAGCGAGGTCGCCGTCTTCGTCGTGGCGGGCCAGGCCGGTGCGGGCGAAGCGCTGGAAGCGGGTCCAGTCGCAGGTGACGGCGGGGCCGAGGCGGTACCGGCTGTCGCCGGTGTCCTGGACGCGTGGCAGATGGGCTTGGCCGTCGGCGTCCTTGCCGAGCCAGGATCGGGTTCTGCTGATGACGGCGTTGCGCATCTGCTTGTTGACCAGGCGCCCGGGCCAGAGGGCGTCGTCGATGCCGTGGTGGTCGACGCCTGGGTTGAGGGCGAGGAAAGTGACCAGCTCGATGCCGGCGCTGCGGCGGCTGGAGTCGATCCGGCCGCTCGCGCCTTCGATGCTGATGGGTCCGAGCAGCAGGACAGTCGGCCCTTCGGCGGCGGCTGCTTCAGCCGCCGGCCCAGGCGGCGCGGCGACGGTTGAGTGTGCCGCCACCGGTGTCGGCGTGTCGCCGGCGGCGGGGTCGGTGTCGCCAGCGGGTGCTGGTGCGGGGATGGTGACGTGGACGGCTGGCGCGGCAGGCGTGGGGCAGGGGCTGGTCAGGGCGAGCGCAACGTCCGCCGGTCCGGAGGCCGGTCCGGGGCCGTCGTCCTTCGTGCCGGTGGCCTTGGGGGCGGCGGTGACTGCGTCGCCCTCGTCGTCGGCGGCCAGGACCTCGGCGAGCGAAGGGCCAACGGCGGCAGGGGCGCCCTGCGGCCCGTCCTCGTCCTCGTCTTGGCGCTTGACCAGGTCGGGGCTGGTGCCTTCTTGGGAGCCGTCCGTACCGGGCGCAGGCTCGTCGTCCTTGGAGGCGGCATCCTGTTCGAGCTCGGCATATTCCGCCGGCAGCCCGTCTTCGTCCGCTGCGTCCTCGTCGGCGACTTGCTCGGCCTCTTCAGCGGGCTCTGCGCCTGCGGCATCCACGCTGCTGGCGGCGTCGTCGATGCGCCCGGGCCCGTCCTGCTCGTCGTCGTCCTGGTCGTCCGCGGCGTGGGTCCAGTCGGGGGCCGGGACGTCGGCGTCGCTGGCCGCGAGGATGAGCAGCTCGATGGCGTCAGCGAAGTGTTCGTCGCTCAGGCCTTGCAGTTTGACGGGGAGGTTGGAGCCGGGCAGGGCGATGGTGTGGTCCGGGCCCTGGCATTCGAGGGTCCACGCGGTGGCCGGAAGTTCGGCTGGGGGGCTGGCGGTGATGACCGCGCCTGCAGCGCGGGGTTCTTCGGTGAGGGAGTCGAAGAGCGCGGTGCGGTCGGTGCCCTCCGGCAGGGACTCCGCCAGCAGGATGTGCGGGGTCCAGGCGCCGGCGGCGTCGTCCGTGAGGCGGGCAGCGCGCAAGCTGCTGGTGCCGACGACACCCAGGGCGCGGCGTTGGTCGTCCGTGTGGCCGGTCAAGTCGGCGGCGGCGTTGGCGAGGTCGGCGATGCGGACGACCCGCTCGGGGGCGGCCGAGTCCAGGCCCGGGGCGGTGTCGGCCAGGGCGGTGACTTCGAGGTGACCGGGAAGCGGGGTGCTGGCCAGCTCGACCGCGATGGCCTGCAGGACGTGCCGGGCAAAGTCGTCGTCGCCGGCGAGGTTCAGGATGCCGACGTGCTCGAGGTCGACCAGGACTAGGTGGCCGGCGCCGTCCCAGCCGATCGAGACTAGCGCCGGGTACGGGGCGTCGGCGTCCTTCAGCCGCTCTTCGTCGGCCAGGTCCGGGCTGGAGGCTGGGCAGACCCACAGGTCCGTGCGGCCGGCCGTCTGGGTGAAGGGCTTCATGGGTGCGGTGTCCTGGGCCAGGTGGAGTTCCACCTTCGCTTCGTGGAGGACGACCGCTTCGATGACAGGCAGTTCGCGGCCGGCGGCAGCGAGGTTGAGGGCGAGCGATCGCAGGGCGGTGCCGAGCAGATCGAAGCCGGTGGGGTGCTGGGCGGCGCGCAGGCCCTGTTCGGTCGCGGCCGCGCGTCCGGCGGGCATGGGGATGCGGCGGCCGGGCCGGCGGCGACGCTGCTGCAGGATCCGGCGGGTCGCCAGGGTGCCCACGAGCGCGGCCGCCAGGGCTCCGGCACCGGCCCATACGGCACCCGGTGCCAGGGCGGTGTCGTTGTTGCTGCTGGGCTGTGCGGCCGGTGCCGGGGTGGGGCTGCTGTCCTCGCTGGGCGCGGGGGCCGCGGTGCTGGGCGCGGGGGCCGCGGTGCTGGGGGCGGGATGTGCGGTACGGGAGGGCGTGGAGGCCGCGGCTGGCGGGCTCGGCTTACCGACCCCCGTGTCCTTGTCGGCGTCCTTCTTCGGAGTCGTCTCAGGCGCGGGCTTCTCGTCCTGCTTGTCCTGGGGATTCTCCGGCGTCTTCGGGTCGGCCGTGTTCTGGTCTGCGGGCGGCGCGTCCGTTTCGGCCTGGGGCAGGTCCAGCTCCTGGCCCGGGTAGATCAGGTTGGGGTTGTTGAAGCGTCCGCCGCCGGGGGTGGGTTCGCCCTTGTTGGCCTCGTAGATGGCCGGCCAGTCCTCCGGGTCTCCGTGCGCGTCGGCGATCGTCCAGAGACTGTCGCCCGCGCGGACCGTGACGCTGTCCGGCCGCTGTGGTTCGTCCTCGCCGTCGGTGGAGTCGCTGCCGCTCCGGTCTTGGGCCTGGTCCTGGGTGTGCTGCTTGGGGGCCTTGGTCTGCGGGCTGCTGCTCGCCTCGGGGGCGGGGCTGATGGCCGGGGCGGCGGGCCGGGCGTCGGCTGGCAGCTTGATGACCGCGCCCTTGGGCAGGTACTGGTCCCCTGCCGCCAGCTGCGGAATCTCGGGGTTCAGCGCGGCGATGTCCTTCCAGCGCTTGCCGTCCCCGAGATACTCCTCCGCCAGATCCCACGGCAGCTCGGTGGCGGAGGCGACGGTGTGCTGAGGCCAGTCGGCGTCGTCGACCGGCGTGGAGGCCTTGGCGCTCGGCGTGGCGCTGCTGCTGCTCTCCCCCGCTGTATTTACGGTGGCTGCGATGGCCGGCCCCGTAGTGGCCGCGGAGGCGGCGGTGGGGGCGAGCAGCACGATGCCGCCGATGAGGAAACTGGCGAGCGACTGCAGACTGCGCAGCCCCTTGATCCTGGGTGCGGAGCGGCGGCGCAGCAGGGCGACGATTTCCACCAGAACGGAGACGGTGAAGGCCGCCCAGCCGGTCCAGCCGATGCAGGTGAGCACGACCAGGAACAGGCTTCCGTCGTCCTGCTCCAGGAGGTTGATGCCACCGGCCAGTTCGGTCGGCTGGTGGCCCACGGTCAGCAGCAGGTAGGGGACGCCGGCGACCAGGGCGGCCAGGATGGCGAGGCCGAGCAGGGCCCGCAGCAGCACGCCGATGGCGCGCAGCGGGGCGGGGGTGCGATGGGGCACGGTTCAGCCTCCAGCGGCTTGGGTCTGCAGGTGTGCTTTCGCGGTGCCGGTCACGTGGATGGTGCCTTTGCCGACGAACTGCGCGAAGTAGGTGTCGTAGCTGTCGTTTACGGTGACGGTGAGGCTCTGCCCGCTGTCGGTGATCTCCACGCTGCCTTGGACGTTGGCGGCGGCGAGGTAGTCCTGGGCAGCGCCGACGGCGGCGTCAGGGTCGATCGTGATGGCGGTGCCTTCGATTGCCTGGGCGGGGTCGAGCTGTTGGCCGGCGGTGCGGGCCGCCTCCTGCGCGATGGAGGTGGCCCGGTTGGCGGCGTTCAGTGCGCCGCCGCCGTCGACGAGCAGACCCATCACCATCAGGATCGCCAGCGACGACAGCGCGAAGAACATGGACATGGAACCGCGGTCGCGGCGGCGTCCGGCCAGTGCCGCACGCCGCCGCGCCATGATGCGGTGAACGAAGGTGTTCACGAGCGGCCCCGGTGGGTGTCGATGGGGCTGGTCCACGACGCGGTGAGTGTCTTGGAGCCGGGCAGGCCCGGCAGTCCGATGTCGGACAGGTTCGCCGTGCAGGCGATCGTCGCGGTCACGTTCGCCTCCACGCCGATGTCGAGCGCGTAGCCGGAGGTGTCGACCACGACGCTGGAGGCCTGGCAGGTGATGCCCTCGCCCTGCAGGCTGCGGTTGGCTGCGGCCTGTGCCTCGGCCTGCGCGCTGCCGGCGTCTCTTTCGAGGGAGGCGGCACGGGCCGCGGCACGGGCTGCGGAGTCCACGGCGCCGTCGGCGTCCGTCACCCGCCCGAAGGCGATCATCAGCAGGAGCAGGCCGATCATCACTGGTGCGAGGATCGCTGTCTCCAACGCGTAGGAGCCTCGGTCGCGGCGCAGCGCCTGTGCGAGCTGCTGCAGGTTGGTTCGCGCGTTCACGGCTGGGTGAACCGTTCGATGGGGGCGTCGGCGTGCTGGACGACGTCCAGTGTCAGGCCGGGGACCAGGGTGGCGACGCTGCCGCGCACGGTGATGCGGATCTCCTCTGTGGTGCTGCCGGCCGACGACACGCTCGGCTCTTGGACGCTGCCGCCGAAGCGGTTGAGGAAGGTCTGCGCCTGGGCGACGCCGTCGCCTTCGCTGGCGCCGAACTGTCTCCCGGCCTCGACGCCCTGGCGGGCGGCGGACTGGGCGACTTTGCGGGCGTGGTAGTACAGGCCGACCTGGATGGCGGTGAAGATCAGCGCGAGGACGACGACGGCCAGGACCGCGAACTCCACGCTGCCGAAGCCCCGCTCGCTCCGCAGTTGGCGACGACGGATAAAGCGTCGCAAGCCTCTCAGCATCCGTGGTTTCACGCCTTTGTCCTCCTCTCGTGTTCGTCGGCAGCCGCTGGTCAGCCGCCGTTGATGATGCCGATCTTCTCCATGAGCTTGGTGCGGATGGCGAGTACCAGCAGGCCGGCGCCGACGAGCAGAGCGCCGGCGATGAGGGCCAGTTCGGCGGAGGTCTGTCCGGCGTCCTTGCCGGCCTTGAGCGCCTCAAAGCGGCCGCGGATCCACACGGTCAGGGTCTGGATGTCCATGGGTGGTTTCCCCCTTCTTTTGGTTCAGCTTCCGAGGATGGTGATCGTGATGGGGATCATCACGAAGACGAGCATGAGGATGACGCCGGCGGTGACGGGCAGGATCATCGCGGCGCTTGCCGCGTTGGCCTGGGCCTTGGCGTCGGACAGCAGTGCGATGCGCAGCTGGCGGGCCTGGGCTTGGAGGGTGGTGTAGACGGCGGCGCCGTCGCCGGCGAGGGCGAGGGTGTCGGCCGGGCGGGTTAGCTCGGGGATGTCGAGTTCGTCGCCGAGCTGCTTGAGGGCGTCCCAGACGGTGACGCCGGCGAGGTCGGCCTGGTGGAAGACCTGCCGCATGCGGACGAAGATGAAGGTGTTGCCGACCTCGGCGGTCTGGGTCAGGGCCTGGGCGGCGCCGGAGTTGGCGATGCGGGCGAGCGCGACGCGCTCGAGGTAGGAGGCGGCGGCGTGCCGCACGATCAGGCGCGCCGCGGCCGCTTCCCGGGCGACTTCCTTGCCGGGCCACACCCAGAACAGGCCGGCCATGGCCAGGGAGACGAGCGTCGGCAGTGCGAACGGCAGCGGGCTGCCGGCCAGGGCGAGCAGGGCCTGGAGCAGCTGCGGGAGCAGCAGTCCGTACAGGGCGAACAGGAACCTTTTGCCGAGGTGTTCAGCCGGGCTGATGCTCAGCAGGTTCAGGTCTCGGGTGGGCAGGGTCATGCGGCCGCCGAGCTCGCCGAGCAGCCGGCTGCCGACGCGCTCGGGAAGGGTGCCGGTGGTCTTGGGTGCGGCCGACGGCAGCAGCGGCCCGCTGGTCTTGGCGACGTCCAGGCGGTCCAGCGCGGAGGTGAGGTCGCGCCGGGCGGGCATGGCGGCGCGGACGGCCAGGCCGATCAGGGCGCCGGCGGCAGCCGCGGGCAGGACGGCCTCCATCGGGATCACCGGGTGCCTCCCGTCAAGGTGAGCTGCGTGTTCGCGGGCAGCGGGTCGATGAGGCGCGGGTCGGGCTGGGTCCGGGCAATCGTGCGGAGCCAGCGCAGCGTGTACGCGAACAGGCCGCCGAGGACGGCGAGGACGATCTGCCCGAGCGGTGACTGGTACCAGGCGGACCAGGCGTCGTTGAGCATGCAGCCGACGACGACCACGCAGATGACCATGGAGACCATGCGGGAGGATTTGCGGACCTTGGCGCGGTCGGCCTCGATGTCGCGGGCGTCGGCGGCTTGCTGGTGGATCGTGACGGCCAGGGCCTCCAGTGCGTCCGCCAGGCCGGGGCCTTTGTAGACGGCGTGGGACTGGAACAGCAGCACGACGTGGTCGCTGACGCCGTCGGCGAGCTCGTCGGCGAACAGCGCGAAGGCGTCCTCGGCTTCCATGCCGGAGCGCAGCCGGTCCGCCAGGGCGCGTACGTTCGGCGCGATCGGCGTGGGGGCTGCCTTGGCAGAGGCCCGGATGGTCTGGGTGAGGGAGATGCCGGCTTGGTGGACGCCGGCGAGGTGGTTGAGCCACTGCCCGAGTGCTTCGAGGCGTTCGATGCGCTGGGTGGCGGCGGTGCCGGGGTTGAGGACGTAGGGCAGGCCGAGTACCGCGGCGCCGGCGAGGATGCCGTGGACGGGCCAGCCGGTCCAGGCCCACACCACGAGTGTGACGATGCCGGCGGTGGTGATCAGGTGGCGCCAGCGGCGCTGCCACTTCTCCGGCAGCTCCGCCTTGGCGCGCTGGATCCGGCCGGTGAGGCGGGACTTCGGCTTCGCCGGGTCGGGGACGCGGCCGCGGATCTCCCGTACGGCGACCACGACCGCGATGACGGCGAGCACGGCGCAGCAGGCTGCGACGAGGGCAAGCTGGGAGGTGTTCACCGGGTAGCCCTCACCGTCGTCAGGGGCCCCATCCAGGCACCGAAGGGGTTGTCGGTGAGCCACTCGCGGCGCAGCAGGCCGGTGAGTTCGAGGTCGTCGATGAAGGTGGGCATGTTCTTGTAGACGGCGCGGACCTCTCCGGCCTGCGGGCCGAACAGGTCGGTGGTGACCGGGCGGCCGCCTTCGCCGACGATGTCGTGGACCTCGTACACGTGGCTGACGAACCGGTGTTTCTGGCCGCCGATCGCGGTCTCGTCCAGGTAGGTCAGGTAGACGACGACGTCGATCGCGGAGGCGATCAGGTGGTGGGCGGCGTCGGTCTGCATGCCGGCCTCGGTACACAGCTGGACCAGGCGGGAGATGATGGCGTGTGGCCGTCGCACGTGCAGGGTGCACATCGAGCCGGAGCCGCCGGCGGACATGGCCTGCAGCATCGGCACGATCTCGGTGGAGCGGACCTCGCCGACGATGACACGGGTGGCGTTGTAGCGCAGGGCCGTGGCGAACATGTCGGAGATGGTGACCTCGCCGGCGTTGTTGCCGCCGCGGACCTCGCCGTTGGACTGCCTGGCCTCGAACGCGTATGTCACCGGTCCGGGCTTGGGGCCGGGCTCGTCCAGGTAGAGCTCGCGGTCCGATTCGAGGGTGACCAGCCGCTCCGAGGGCGGGATCTCCCGCCCGAGCGCGCGCAGCAGCGATGTCTTGCCGGCGCCCATGTCGCCGACGACCAGGATGTTCATCTTGGCGTGGACGCACGCGGTCAGGAACCGCTCCAGCATCGGGTTGATGGAGCCCCACTGGACCAGTTCGGCGATGCCGTGCTGCCGGATGCGGTGGCGTCGGATGACCACCGAGGGCCGGGTGGTGAGCAGGGAGGCGGTGACGCGGGAGCCGTCGGGCATGCGGAAGCCGACCATGGGGGTGGCCTGGGTCAGGGCGCGCTCGCCGTGGCCGGACAGGCGGGCCATGCGGTTGACCCAGCTGATGAGCTCTTCGTGGCTGTCGGCAACCTTCTCGATCGTCTGCCGGGGCCGGTCGTGGTACTCGACGTGGGCGCGGAGCCCGTCGACCATCACGTCCTCGACGCCGTCCTGGTCGAGCAGCGACTGCAGCCGACCGCCCCGGTACATGGAGTCGAACACCGCGGTGCCGATCGCGGCTTCCTGCTCGGCCGTGAGCGGGGTGTTGCCCTGGGCGTACTTGGTGGCCCAGTCTGCGACGGCGTTGCGTACCAGGCGCTTGGCGAGTGCCCGGCGGTCGGGTTCTTCCAGGAGCTTGTCGGGGTCCTCGGTGCTGAGCTGTTTCGAGACCAGCGCCTGCAGGTCCTCGATGACGTCCCAGCCGACCGGGATCTCGCCCGGAAGACCGGCCAGCCGCGGAACGTCGCCAGCGCCGCTCGCGCCGGCCGGGACGGCGGGGGGAACGGTCGGCGTCGCGGGGGCGGCCGGTGCGGGGGCCGCGGGGCGGCGCTGGCCGATGCGTCCAGTGAGCAGGCCGGCGATGTCCTCGCGGCCCATGGGGGCCGGCTGGCCGTTCACACCGGGGCGCTGGTGAGTGTCAGCCACGGGATCCTCCCCTCTCGCTCAGGCGCTGCAGCACGCCGGCCAGCTGCGGGTTGGCGGGCCGAGCCGGGTACTGCTTCTGGATGTGCCGGCGGGACGCGGCCGCTTCGAACTGCTCGGTGGCGGTGCGGGCATGGCGCAGCAGAGGGCTGCGGCCGTAGCCGCGGGGAGGTCGGCCGCCGTTCGTGAAGTAGCCCGCGGTGCTGGGGTCGAAGGGCAGGGCGGCCAGGACGGGGCACGTGAGGGCCTCGGCGACCTGGTGGGCGCGGTACGGGCCGTCCTCGATGAGCAGCAGACCGAGTGCGTCGGATCCGCTGCCGCGTTCGGCTAGCTCGGTACGCAGCGGGTCGATGACGTGCCGGGCGAGAGTCAGGGACTGCTCGGTGCCGCGGACGACGAGCAGGACCAGGTCCGCATGGTGCAGCAGGGGCGCCGGGGTGAGGGTGGTGTGCAGCCGGCCGGACTCGAGCGCGAGACGGCCGGCGTCGATGAAGACGTCGTATCCCGCCTCGTCAGCCAGGACGTGCATGACCTCCGACAGGGCCGGCCAGGTCCGGCCCAGCGCGGCAGCCTGGGCCGGGTCGGTCAGCCCAGGGAGCAGCTTGCGGTGACCGGCCTCATCCATCGACCAGAGGTGGGAGGCGAAGGCCTGGGCCAGGGCATCCGGGCCCGTGCGCTCGGCGGCGGCCAGGTGGTAGAGGCCGAAGCCGGCGCCGACTTCGCCCTGCAGGAAGCCGGCCCTTATGGTGCCGCCGGCCGGATCGCACTCGGCGAGCAGGCTGGGCCGCTTCGAGGCGAGGGTGAGAGCGAGGGCGGCGGCGGTGACGCCGCAGGACTTTGCGGAGACGAGTGCGGTGACGGGCATGAGTCAGCTCCGCGGTTCACGCACGAGGGCGATGCGGCCCTGGGCTGCGCGGGTGGCCAGCAGCGGGCCGTCTGTCGGGGAGACGGCGAGGTTGACCACGACGTTGCCGGAGGCGTCCGGACGGGAGACGGTGACGACGACGGCGTTGACGGTCGACGGCGGCGCCTCGGCTTCCTTGGCCGTCTGCTGCTCGCCCTGGGCGGGCGTGGTGACGGCGAGGACCTTGTCACCGGGTGCGAGGGTTCCTGCCGGGGCCTGGCCGCGCTTGACCTGGACGCCGACCTGCTGCTTGTCGTCGCCCAAGCCGGTGCCCTCGGCGAGTTGGGAGGCGGTGAGCAGACCGCCCTTGCGCAGGTCGACGGCCGGCCGTTTGCCCACCATGGACGCCTTCTGCGACGCGGGCAAGGGGGTGAGGGCAGCGTCGGCGCTCACCTCGGCGACGGTCAGATCGGCCGTGGTCAGCGCCTGGCCGGCCGGGACGTCGCGGGCGATGGCCAGGACCTTGGCGCGGTCGCTGGCCGAGGTGACGGCCGCAGCCGCGCCGAGGCCGGCGAGGACGGCTAGGACGATGCACAGCGCGGCGACCGACCAGCGGCGCTCCCGCTTGACCGGCGCGGTGGTGGTGATGGGGACCTCGGGGCGTGCCGGAGCGGCCGGGCGCGGCACCGGCGGCGCGGGGGTTTCCATGCGGTGGTGTGCCTCTCGAAGTGCTGAGCGGGTCGGAGCTAGTTGAGGACCTGAACCTCGGCGACGGTGATGTCCACAGCGCTGTCGCGGACTTCCGTGAGCTGGCCGGTCGGGCCGCTGGTCGCTACCCAGTCGATCGTCCAGGTGGACGTCGCGGTCACGTGGAACCTGCCGGAGCCCGTGGTCGACGAAGGAACGTTGTAGCGGTGGCCGCAGTCCGGCGACGGCTTCTTGCCGTACTCGGCCCTGTAGGGAGTGCCGGCCGTGGTGCAGGTGACCGTCTTGCCGTCGCCCATCTGCCACACGATCTTGCTGACCTTGGCGGTGGCGGTGACGGTGATGCCGCCGGCGGATGCGCTTGCCACGTTGGGGCCGTACGTCTCCGGCCCCTTCTCGGTCCACATGTAGACCGGCATGCCAACCACGCCCTTGCCGCCCGGCCTCGGGGTGATACCGATCTCCGGGGCACGCAGCAGCATCTTGTCGAGAGCCTGCTGCGCCAGGACAGCCGGATCGACCGGTGGAGCAGCTGGCGGACCTCCCGGCCCCCCGTAGAGGGTTTCGGTGATCATCGTCGATGCTCCGCTGGTCGTGAAGTAGCGGCAGGTGCGTACGTAGACGGCGCCACCATCGGCAGGGTCGTGGCCCTCCCACACCTCGCTATTCGCTGGCGGCTGAGGCTCCAGCTTCTGCGCAGGAGTGCACTCGGGAGGCTTCGCTTTTCCCTTGCCCTCGCCGCCGTTGGTCCCGGCCGTACCAGCGCCCTGCTCGGCCTGGCCGGAGCCGCCGGGCTCCCCTGGGACTTCGACCTCCACTTGGCAGGTGAACAGACCGCACTCCGCCCCTCCTGTGCCACCAGCAGGGTCGTCATCGGCGTAGGCGGGGCCGGAGAGCGTCAGAGCGGCCAGGCTGAGCGCGGCGGCGGCCGCAGTGCGCCTGCGGGTCAGCATGACTTGTCCTGGGGTTCATCGCGGATGACGCGCCACCCTTCGGGCCAGCGTTCGACTGTGGTGACGATGACGTACTTCGTGAGTCGGTTGGACGGCAGGGTGACAGGCTTCTTGGTGGTGGCGTCCACAACCTGCCACCGGGAGATGTCCAGGCAACTGGCGAGCGTCACATTGGGGATCTCACGGTTGATGTCGGCTTTGGTCACGGTGGGGTTTTCGACGACCACCTCTCCGATGTGAATCCGGTTGCGGTCGTGGGCACGCTTGGCATCTGACTCCGCGGCCGTCAGTGCTGCGGCTGCCGCGTACTGTTTGAGGTTCGCGCTCTTGCGGCTGCGATCCGCATAGAGCTTCTCCATCTCCCGCCAATAGGCCTGGTAGGAGGCGATGGCGTCCTTCTTGGCGGTCTCAGTGGGGTCCGCCGGCTTGGCCGACTGGGTGGCCGAAGGTGTGGGTGAAGCCTTGGGGTCGTCGCCCTTCGAGTCGTTGGAGCTGCAGGCCGAAACGGCGGTCACGGCGCAGGCCGTCAAGAGGAGGGCTGCGGACCGCGTCCAGTTCCGTTCGCGAAGTAGTGATCGACCTGATCGTGCCGGCAGTGCCACTGTCCCTCCCCGTGTGTTGTTCCGCTGCGTCTCTCGGCCAGCAGCGTCGTGCCTGCGGTAATGGCTCCGTTGTGGCCTCAACCACAACAAGTGGCCAGCCTGTTCCCATACGTTACGCAACGATCCTCCAACGGCCCAGTCTGTTTGAGCAGTTCAGAACCACAAGGCGGGTGCGAAACCGCCACAATTCCAGACGCTGGGAGAAGTGCAACCGAATTCGGCCAGCGCTTCCCGGCCCGCGGGATGGGTTCAAGGAATTCGCGACCGGTAACAATGTCGACTCATCGGCAATGTGGTGCGCACGCCGGCGTGAAGAGGCAGGCGACAGTCAACGGAATGACCGAGCCGGTCATCTTCCGAGAGACGGCGAAGCTGCACGGCATCGACAGCCAACCGGGCCATGTTCGAGGCCTTTGCCCGCTCCTCGGCCGAGCGATCGCGCTCACCTCCCCGAGGCCGCTGTCCGCCAAGAGGTGACCCGCTGATGGCCGAGATCCGGATCAGGGGCGCGAGCGTCGAGGAACAGGAGCAGGTCACGGACCTGATGAGGAAGGCCCTCGCGGCGTACCCGGTACCGGTCGCCGTGGACGAACCGCGCCGTCTGCAGAACCGGCGGTCCGAACCCGGCACCCCCGCGTACCGGATCGACGATGCTGAAGGTGTTCGAGACGCTGGGGGTCAGGCTCGCCGTCGACCCCGTTCAGGCAGGCACGAGGGAGGACCTGGTCCTCAACCTCGCGCACGGCCTGGTCGGCGCCGCCGAGCAGCACGCCATGCGCGCCGAGCAGGCCGCCCGCGCGGCCGGTACCCGGGATCGAGCAGATCGGCGAGGCCACTGGGCAGGCCTTCAACGCGGCGGGCTGCCGCAACGCGACCGAGGACGCCACGCTGTTGTCCTGGCGCTCACAGGCCCTGGCGCAGGCAATCGGCCAAGTGAACGGGCATCACAAGCCCGATGAGCTGATAAGACGGTGGCGCTGGTCGCGGCGGCCTTGCTGGCCGCCACGCACACGATGCGCGATCCGGTCCGCGGCGCCACCGAAACCAAGGAAGCGGCCTGGGCGGTGCGCGCCTCGGCTGCCGCCCTCGACAAGGCGCTGACCACCGGGCCCGGTCTGAAGGTTCTCGCCGACCTGCTCGACATCGCGGACTGACTCCGCCGCCTCGTGAAGGGGCCCGGGGTCCCCCGACTGGAGCTATCCGCGGAGCAGAGACACGATCGAGGCGAGCGAACCTACGATTCCGAACCGGGTGGCGAACGGTTCAATGCAGAGCCTCCACATGGACTCGCGCAGTTCCGGTGTGTCCCCTTCTGACGCTGCCTGGCTCTGGAGTTCGTCTATGAGCGCATTCCCTCCGGGATGCTCGCCCAGGTCGTGCCGAAGCCGGTCGAGAATCGTGATCAGGTCGGCGTGTTCCAGGCCGGTGTTCTGCTGGTTATGGCTTCCAGCGATGGCACTGCCGCCCCGGGACGCTGCGGAGGCGTGGCCGCTGCCGAGACTTACGGCGGCGCCCGCGCCGATGTCACCGACGCTGATGTTGGGCTGGGGGGCCTGCGGGTGGTGCTGACTGTGGTCGGTCACGTTCCCTCTCACGGTCTGGGCGTTGCTTGCTCCGGCGGCCAGGCTGCTGTCGTGCACCTCTCCGTACACGACGTTGCTGCCGACGAAGGTGTTGACGTTCGGGGCAGACCGCTGCTGGCGGGTGGTCAGGAAGAACGACAGAGTCTGCTTGGAGCGCACGAAGTCGATACCGTTGGCGGTCAGCGCGATACGGTGGGGCCGGGGTGCGCGGTCGGCCACGAGAATGCCTCTGGCTTCCAGGTAGGCGACGGCGACGTCCACCTCATCCCATGTGACCTCGGTGCCGCAGAACCACCACTCCTTGGCCGCGGCGAACGTCTGCAGGTCCGCCGAGCCCCCGACGGGGAGTTGTGATACGCCCAGCGGGGCAGCCAGTTGTTCAGGTGCGTCTCACGTTCGGCTCGTGACTCCGAATGCTCCCGCAACTCCCGGGCCTTGGCCACGCCTGCCCGGGTCAAGCGGATAAGGGGGGAACGGCGGTTGGCCTGGTTGACCGCACGCTCCGCCCAGCCGCGTACCACGAGATGGGAGACCACGGCCTGCTCGTCGGCCGCGTCCAGCCTGGCGGCTCCCATGATCCTTCCTGCATGGAGGATCTGCTCCGGGTCGTTGCCCATGGCGTCGAAAGCGCTCTGCAGGAATCGGTCGGCGTACACCTCGATTGTCACGCCGTCCATCGTAGGGCGGGAGAACACCACGCCCCCGAGACGAGCGTGAGCAGGGGTCCTGGGGCGCCCACTCACCAGTTCACCCGGAGAACCGACCGGCCCCAAAGCCCGGAGAACCGACCGGCCCCAAAGTACGTGAGTCCCGGAGTCACAGACTTCGGGACTCGGCCGTGCTGGGGACAGGTCAGACGAAGGGGGGCGTAGCGGGATGACGTGTGCCGACACAGCGGTATCTCCGCTCCCGCCCCGGCCGCCGAGGAGCACACCGTGCACGTCGAGCGGGAGGAGCCCGCCCGCCGCGGCGGACGCCAGATGAGCGGGCGCCGAGACCGAGTGCCCGCCCGTGAGGTCACGCCGGAACGAGCAAGCCCAGCGCCGAAACGGGGGATTCGGCGCTGGGCTGTTGGCCCACTCTGCCACGGAATTGCCCGTCCGTACCCTGATTGAACCTTTGGGTGCTCCGCACGACAGAGCCCTGTCAGGTGTTAGGCGAGAGCTTGCCCAAGAAGGTCCCGTGGGCGGCCATCGAGTGCCTGGTGCAGGACCTCGGCCCGAGACCGGATCAGGCCGCCACGGTAGGGGGCCGGGAGACGGTCGAAGATGCCTGCCGCCATCTCGGCAGACGCCGAAGGGTCGCCGTCGAGGCGCAGACAGGCGGCGGTGTCCATCACGATCAGGGCCCGGGTCATCACCGATGGGGAATCGGTGAGGGCGAGGGCATCGTCCTGGGCCGAGTAGGCGGCCCCGGTGTCCCCGAGGAGGGTGTACGCCTGGGAGAGGTGGACGAAGTGCTTCTGTCCCGGATAGCCGAACCAGGTGTCTGCTGTCTCCTGTCCGTCGAGGCGTTCCACGAGGTTCCGCACGTCCGTGACTGCCAACCGGGCGCCCCGAAGGTCACCGATGGCGGCCAGGGAACGAGCCGTGACCGCCGCCGCCAACGCGCCGGCGGCGGTGGGCGTTCGACCGGCGGCCCTACGGGCTCGGGAGGCGATCCGTACCGCCGTCTCGGGAGCTCCGTAGTTCAGCGGCACCATCGCGTGCCGTGCCAGCACCCAGGCGGTCATCCTGCGGTCACCGGACTCGCGAGCCGCCTTCTCCGCCGTCGCGAACCATCGGAACGCGTCCCCCTTGTCACCGCGATCGTGCTGGACGATGGCGACGAGACCGGCAATCCCCGCAGCGGTACGGGCGAGATCAGCGCGTGCCCCGGCGGGATGTGGCTGGTTGAGGACCTGACCGAGGAGATCGAGGTCCGCCTGCATTTCGCTCAGCACGTCGTCGGGAGCCCGGCCGTGGTAGCCACCCCGATGCCGCTCGAATGCCGACTCCAGGTAAGCCAGATCACCGGCTCCGGAGCCCGTGAGGGCCCCGTCGATGCCCTCTCGCGCCTGCGCGATGCCCGGCAACGCGGTTGAACCTACGGCCGCGGCCGCCACCCCGAGGAAACTGCGTCGCTTCACGTCCTCTTTCTCCCTGCGCTGGCTACGTCGGTACTGCCGCGATGCGGCGACGGCCCGCTGCACGTCCGCGACGCTCAGCCCGTATGCGCGGGCGATCGTCTCGTGCCAGTCCGGGACCGGTAACCGCTTCTCCAGTTCCCACCGCTTGATGTTCTCCCAGTCGAACCACCGGCCGCCCTGGGCCTGTTGGACGACCTTGGCCTGCTGATCTCGGGTGCGTCCGGCGCGTTCGCGGATCGATCGAAGTAAGACGCCGATGCCGTCCGGGGCCACCATGACACTTTCCCTCCGTCGCCGTCGGGTGCGGCCCTCATCCTGGCCCCCCGGAGCGGCCCCCCGCCGGGAAACGCACCCCTTCGTGGCCCCTCATTCCTTGTGTTCCCCGGCAGTTCAATGGGCGAACGCCGCCGACCCCTCGGCTCGCCGCCGGAACGGCTTCGGCTGCGGGTCGAGGTTCCACCGGCCGCACGGCGCCACCCGGACAGACAGACCAACTGGAGGGGATCATGGACACCGCAGCACCCGTGGATCGGCTGCCGGCTCGCGCCGCATGGGAGGAGACGGGAACAGCAATCGTTCCCGGTGTCCTGGAGCCCGACCGCTTCAAGGCCCTGGTCGAGGAGGCACACGGCCGGATCGACCTGGTCACCCCGCACGTCCACGAGCACACCGCCGCGCACCGTGACGGCAGCTTCGCCTCCCCGGTCCACTGCGGCTTCATCCCGCCCGGCCCGGTGCTGGAGACCCTGGCCTACGACAAGACCCTGCTGATGACCCTGCGCGAGGCCACCGGCATTCCCCGGCTGATCCCGCGCGGTGGCGCCGTCGTCCTCTACAAGGAAGGCGACTTCCAGGGCCTGCACGTGGACTCGGTGAAGTCCACCGTGACCGTCGCCGTCGCGCTGACCGAGGACCTGCCGCCGATGGGCTGGGCCCCCGACCTGCTGGGAGCCTTCCCCGACCGCTTGGGGGAAGTCGTCGCCGAGCACGGCATGTTCCCCGAGGGGGAGGGCTTCACGACCCTGGCCCACCCGTACGGCGACGGCAGTGTCCGGGCGTTCGCCGGGTACCACGTGCCGCACTGGCGCCGGCCGGTCACGTCGACGGGCCTGCTGGTGACGATGTCGTTCATGGACCTGTGATGGCCATGACCCCACGTCAGCTCTGGCTGGCGGAAGGACGGGCGGTCGTTCCGGAGAATGTGGTCGACCCCGGGCTCTGGGAGGAGCTTGCCAAGGAGGCCAACCGGTGCGAGCCGCACGCGGTCGTCCGCCACAACCGGCGGCCGGGCCTGCTGGTGATGCGGGACGGCTCGATCACCTCCCCCCAGCGATGCCGCGTTCACACCGGGGGAGACGCGCTCAGCCGACTGGCCATGTCCAAGGGCCTCGCGGAGGTGGCGGGCGAGGCGACCGGCCGGGCCCGGATGACCCCGATCCGCTTCGGCCTGAAGTTCTACGAGCCCGGCGACTACATGCACGTCCACCGCGACGACGGGAAGTGTGAGATCACCTTCTCGTGCGGCCTGACCCCCGGTCTCGTCTCGATGGGCTGGTTGCCCCGCCTGCGGTGGCTGACCACCCAGCAGGTGGCCGACCGCCTCGGTGACACCCCGTACCCCGACGGCGGCGAGACCTTCCCGGTCCGCCACCGCGTCCTCACCGGATTCGACGGAAGCCGAATCCCCCACTGGCGTACCCCGCTCGACTCCCAGTCGCGCGAGGTACTGATCACCATCTGCTTCACCGACCTCTCGGTGTAGCAGCGTCCTTCCCCAGACCCAGGAGGAACGACCATGTCCCAGCAGATCCCGTCCGCCACGACGCAGGCCGTGGACCCGGCCGACTTCGTGGCCGAGCTGCACGCCGAGGGCAACATGCCGCAGAACTCCGGCGGCGACCCGGCCGTGCCGGACTCCGCCTTCCCCGACAACCACACCTACCCGCTGCCGTCCGCCTGACGGCTCCGCAGGCGGTAGCTGAACCCGCCCGGCCGCCGGGGCACCCTTCACGACTGGGTGTCCCGGCGGCCGGGCTTCGGCATCTGCGAAGGGAAGAGCCCCATGCGCAAGGCGTACTTCGACGGCACCCACCGGACCCGTCATCCCGACGAGACCTGGGAGGCGATCCAACCGCTGCTGATGGCGTACGGCATCACCCGCGTCGCCGACGTGACCGGGCTGGATGACCTCGGTATCCCGGTGACCATGGCCGTGCGGCCGCTGGCCCGCACCTTGTCCGTCGCCCAGGGCAAGGGCGTGACGCTGGCCGCCGCCCGGGTCTCCGGGGCCATGGAGGCGATCGAGGCATGGCACGGCGAGCGGGCCGTCCCGACCGCCGAAGTGCGGGCGCCGACCGACGGTCTCGGCCTGGACCTGCCCTATGGGGTCACCGCCCTGGAGAGCCACCCCGGCTCTCTGGTCACCTGCCGGACCGTCCTGGACTGGATCACGGCACGATCGGCACTGGACGGCGAACCCACGCTCGTTCCGGCGGCGTGCGTGCAGTTGGGCCGGGAAGCCCACGCCCGGTGGCGGCTGCACCTGCCCAGCGCGTCCACGAACGGTCTCGCCTCCGGCAACACGCGCGCCGAGGCCGTCGTCCACGCCCTGGCCGAGCTGATCGAGCGCGACACGATCAGTGCGCTGGCCGACGGGTCGGGGCACGGCCGTCTCATCGACCCCGGCACGGTCGAGGACGAGCACTGTGCGGCCCTGGTCGACCGGGTGCGGGCGGCAGGGGCCTGGCTGGAGCTGTGGCACCTGCCGAACCGGTTCGAGGTGCCCGTCATCAGCTGCTATCTGTGGCGCGAGGACCAGCCGGCCCTGCTGGTCTCCGGCTCCGGTGCCCACCTGGACCCCCACGTGGCCCTGTCGAGGGCGATCACGGAAGCGGCTCAGTCCCGGCTCACCCAGATCACCGGCAGCCGGGAGGACATCCACCCGGCCGCCTACCGGCCCGCCGTGCACCACGGACCCCAGCAGTCCGCCGGCCGTGGCGCCAAATGGGCGGAAGTCGCCGCGCAGCACACCACCGGCTTCGCCACGGACGAAGGCGAGGCCGAGCACCTGGCGGCCCGCATCAGCGCGGTCACCGGCCACTCCCCGCTGGTCGTGGACCTCACCCACGGACCCCACCAGCGACGTGAGTTCGCCGTCGTCAAGGTGCTGGCCCCGGCCCTGCGCTACGACGCGCGGCACGTCATCCCCCGACCGACCCAGGAGGCAGTCGCGTGAGCGTTCAAGTCTTCTCCGGCCCCACCGTGCCCGCCGCCCGCGTCAGGGAAGTCCTCCCCGACGCCGTGACGCACCCCCCGGTCCGACACGGGGACCTGATGCGGCTCGGAGCCGGCCCCGGCGACACGGTGCTGATCATCGACGGTCTCTGGCACCAGAGCGCCCCGGTACGGCACAAGGAGATCCTGGCGCTGCTGGCCGACGGCGTCACTGTGGTTGGCGCCGCCAGCATGGGAGCCCTGCGGGCCGCCGAGCTCGCTCCGTACGGCATGGTCGGCATCGGGCGGATCTTCGAGGACTTCCGCAGCGGCGCCCTGGACGCGGACGACGAAGTCGCCGTGCTCCACACCGACGACGACCGCCCACTGTCCGAAGCCCTGGTGAACCTGCGGGCCGCTCTGACCCGGGCGGCCGCCGACGGACAGATGGAGACCACCGAAGCGACCCGGCTGGCCCACCTGGCTCGCTCCCTGCCCTACACCCGCCGGTCCTGGACCGCCCTGGGCCGCCTCGCGGCAGGGGAGGGGTTGAAGACCGCGTTCAACCGGGCGGATGCCTGGCGTCGCGTGCACCCCTGCGACGCCAAGCGAGAGGACGCCGAGCGGGCCCTTGCCCTGGTGGCCGCCGGCCTGCCCCCGGCCCCCGGCACAGCCGGGGCATGGGCTGGCGAGCCGTGGCAGACCAGCTTCGTCCGGTACTGGCAGGCGACCTTCCGGCCGGTCGCGGAGGCGAGCGGGCAGTCCGTGAACTGCCTCGCTCTCCTGAACTATCAGCAGCTCTACGACCCGGGGTTCCCCAGCCGGTGGCGCACGCGGGTCCTGGCTGCTCTCGCGCAGGAAGAGGGCGACGACGTGTGCCGCCCGGTGCGAGCCGCGGCGGTGGAACGGTCCGCTCTACGGCGCGTTGCCGAGGCCGGTGTGGAGCTGGGCGGCATGTCCGGCGACCAGCTCGCCCACTGGCTCACCGAGGACGAGGTGAGCCAGCTCCCGCCGGAGGAGGCGCTGGTGCGGATCGTCGTCCGCTCCGCCCGCCTGGACGGAGCTTGGACGGTGTGGCCGGTCACGGTGGCCGAAGCGGGCGACCTGATCGGCCCCGTCCCTTCAGTGGCCGAGGCCGTGGCCGCCGCGTTCACCTTCAACGCCGAGGTCGAGGCGGCCGACCCTCACCACACCACGGCCCACCTGAGCGCTGACCGCATCACCGCATCGCTGGTCCAGCGGTGGGGGCTGCCCGAACGGTGCGGCCGGACCGTGCTCGACGCGGCGGCCCGGGACCGGGCGTTCCGCGACTTCGCCGGCGCCGTCGAGGTGGCCCGAGCGTTCTACCTCTCCGCCCGCGCCGGAACTGCCGGGCCGTCGCCCTCCTTGGTCACCAGCGGCGCGAGGCAAAGCCCCCGGACCTGAGCAATGGCCAGCGGCACGACAGCGGCGGCCGTAATGATCAGGGCGCCCACCGCCAGTGTCGTGCGAAGCCCGAACACCTCAGAGGCGGGGCCCGCCAGGAGGTATCCGAAGGGCACGGGAAGGATCTGCCCGAGCGTCGAGTAGGACAGGGTCCGGCCCAGCCGGTCCGCCGGAATCCTCTCCTGCACCAACGAGGCCCACACGGTCATGCTGACCGCCAGCCCCGAGCCCGCCAATGCCGTGGCGGCCGCGAGGACGGGCAGCGGTACGGACGCCGCCATCGCTCCCAGCGGCACCGCCATGGAACCGGTGCCCGCACAGACCACGAGCCCGACACGGCGCGGCTTCCACATGAGGGCGAGCGCCGCCCCGGCCACCAGCCCCGCGGTGAAGCCGGACACCACCACACCCCACGGAGCGGCGCCGCCGAGAACCCGCTGTCCGTACACCGGGCCCAGGAGCTGGTAGCCGACCAGCCACACGGGAACGATCACGGCGGCCTGGCAGACCATCACCCACAACCAGCGGCGGGAGCGGAAGTCATCCCAGCCCTCGCGCAGGTCGGCGGTGAAGCCGGTCCGGACCTTCACGTTCTTGGCCTTGAGGCTGATCCGGGAAAAGAGCAGGGCCGAGGCGGCGAACGTGAGAGCGTCCCAGCCGAGGGCCCAGCCAGGGCCGACCACGGCGACCAGGACGCCGCCCAGGGCGGGCCCCGCCACCTTCACGGTGTTCTGCCCGATCTTCAGCAGGGCATTGGCCGCGTGCCGGAGTTCGGCCGGGACGACCTCCACGACGATGCCGCCGGCCGCGGGGGTGAAGAAGGCCCCCGCCGCCCCACAGACGGCCGACATCGCCACCAGGTGCCAGACCCGGGCCGTACCCGAGAGAAGCAGGAGCACCGCCGCCGCCTCCGCGGCCGCGCAGACGACGTTGGACCACACCATGACTCGGTGTCGGGGCAGCCGGTCCGCGACGACGCCGCCGACGAGCAGCAGCAGGATCTGGGGTACGACGCTCGCCGCGAGAACCGCGCCCAGCGCACCGGGCCCGCCGCCGATCTTGAGCACCGCGAAGGCCAGCCCGATGGGCGCCACGGCCGAGCCGGTCCAGGAGAGCAGGCGGGCGGCGAAGTGCAGCCGGTACGGTCTGATCGCCAAGGGGGCGCTTGCCTCCCGGACCCGGGCCGCCCAGCTGATACGTGGGACGGGCCCCGCTGGATTCCGGTCGTGCAGCCGCGCCTTACGCAAGATCCAACTCCACCCAAAGAACACGAAATCCCGGCAGCGAGGCGCCACCGGGAGGGTCGCCCCGACTCTAGAGCAACCCGAAGATCGTCTGTCGCAGACGCACCAACAGGCACCCGCAGAGCCAACAGCGGGGCGGCTGGTGCGCGAGTTCCCCTCCCACCTCGTGCCCGAGCGCTACCGGTGGTCCGTGTTCAACGGCCTGGTCTATCTCGCGGACGGCGGAGGGGCGGGTTGCCGGATCGTGCACCCGACGGTGTGCCCCGCACTCGACCACGATGACGATCCCGTGCTGCGCGGCCTGCGCCGGAGCTACGCGGTGACTACGAGGAAGTGGATTCACGAACGGGCTTTTGTCCCGGCGCCTCGCAAGGTGTTGGAAGAGAATGTGGTCGAGCAGCTGGTTCAGGCCGGCCCCGGTCCCCGGCACGTCATCACCTACACGTGCTGGACCTGGCTTGCGCCGTCCTCGCTGGACCAAATCCGTTGCGTCGCCATCGCCGCCAGCACCGGGGAACGATGTAAGAAGACGGTACTCTCGGACGACCTCTACGAGAGGCACTGGACGCAGGTCGACATCCCTGTTCCTCCAGGCCGCGCGGGACAGAACACCCTGTGGGCCGAGCAGAAGATGTGGGTGTACGACCTGAACGCCCTCTACCCCGACCAGTACAAGCGGTGGAGGGACCAGCACTGTCCAGAACACTTCGACAGCAGCGCGCCGGACGCGACTGTGCCGCAATGGGTCGTCTTCGACACCTTCCGGCACAGCGACTTCATCACCTACGAGCGGCCAAAGATCACCCAGGAGCGTAGGCGCGAGGATCATCCTCTGCTGGGGCTGCTACGACCCGTGTCGACGGGGTCTCAGTGCAGCGGCGAATCGTGCACCAACCGCAGCCACCGCAAGGAGCAAGAAGGGTGGCTGTGCTGGACGTGCACTCCCCTCGCGCGTCGGCGCGCGCGGATCCACGAGAAGTGGCAAGCCCCGCCCCCCGAGGACGAGCCGCCTTTTTGTTGGGGACCGGCGCTGTCGGATTCGATGCGTCGCGGCTGGGCCGTTTCATCTCGTTCACGGTGAATTGACCCGGCAGCTCGGGGCGCGAGCCTGATCTCGCGGGCGAACTGGACTGAAAGCCTCGAACTGCAGGCGGATCACTGCCGGCCGTGGTCGGAAGATTCTTCTCGATTCTCCAACCACGGCCGGAATCAGCCTGCGGGCACCAGGAGCAATCGCCCTGCTGGCTACGGCTACAACCCGGTGGGCACCATCCCTGCGGGGACAGGAAGCAGGAATGACGACCTGACGTGCTACAACGGGAGCGTTATCCCAAGCTCCTGCATGGCCGTCGATGGGGGGCCGCCTTCGGAGCGTTCGGTCTTGCGCCCTTTAACGCCGGGGGTGAGGGTGCGCGGGTCGACGGCTTCTGCGGGGGCTCCCGTGGCGTAGAGGCCCTCCGGGGCCGTGTCACGGTCGTGGGGCAGGAGCCAAAAGACCCGGCGGCGGAAAGTGCCTGAGGCGCGGGAGGCCTTGGCCTTGGGGCCGAGGATGGCGTAGCCGACCATGCGCCCGTCGCGGAAGTAGGCCGGTTTTGCCCCGCGGGTGGGGAGGCGGTCGAGGCTCTGGCGAACGTAATCGAGCTGGGCAATGTCTTCCAGCCAGACCAGTTCGGTCTCGTGTTTGATCTCGTCGTCGCTGATCAGGGCACTCATGCCATCTCCTCGTCGGCGAGCAATCCGATGCCAGGGTAATACTTCCGCGAATTCGACAAGATCATCTCTTTCGGGGAGGACAGGCCTACAAGCTCGCGGGCACGGGCGGCAAACGCCCTGCTCGAGGCTGGCGGGGCGCCTTCGCTCAGGCACCAGGATTTGTACACGCTGTACAGGCGAGCTTGCTCGGCTCGGTAGTCGGGATGCAGCACGCAGGTCTCGTCGAAGAAGCGGCCGGTGTGGTCCTCGGTCTCGGCGTACGCAGTGGTGGCGATGCGGACCTTGCCGGGACCGGTGAGGTCCTTGTCGCCGCCGAGGTAGCGGCGTGCACCCTCAATCAGCCAGTTGAGGATGCCAGGACCTTCCTCGGCGACGAGGATGTCGGCCAAGTTGTCGATCTTCCGGTCGTCGGAGACCGTCCGCTCGAACGGGATCAGACGCATGCGGCGCCAGAACGCGAAGCCGCCGGTACCGACTTCGGGACGGTGGTTTCCGAGCAGCCAGAGCTTGTGGGTGGGTTCGAAGCTGAAGAAGTCCTGCCTCATGCGACGGGCTTTGATCCGGTCACCACCGGTCAGTAGTTTCACGCGGGCTTCGTCGAACTTGTCGCCTGGCTTGACCTCGGAGCAGACGATGACGCGTCGGCCGTGGAGCTCGGCGAGGTCAGTGGGGTGTCCTTCGTAGGGGCGGGCCATGAGGAAGCCCGGCGGGGCAGCATCGGCGTAGTCGCCGAGCAGTTTCATCAGGACGTCCAGGAGAACGGACTTGCCGTTCTTGCCCGCGCCGAAGAGGAACGGCATGACCTGGCCGCCTACATCGCCTGTAACGGAGTAGCCGAGCAGCAGCTGCAGGAAACTGATCATCTCGGCACCGTCGGCGTCGTCGCCGAAAGTGTCGGCCAAGAACCGGTTCCACCGGGGGGTCGCCATGGCGGCCGGGCCAGTGGTGGTGGAGCGGGAGTGGAAGTCCTTGTTCGGATCAGGGGTTCGCAGCAGGCCGGTGCGCAGGTCGACAAGGCCGGCCGGGGTGCACAGGGCGTAGGGGTCGGCGTCGAGGAGAGCGGCGTTGAGGACCATGCCAGGGGCTGATCTGGCCTGGGTCAGCATGGCGTTGATACCGGAGGTGCTCAGGGCGCGTCGGCGGTGTTTCTTAAGGGCCTCGGCGGTGTAGAGACCGCGGGGGTCGGTTGCCGCAATGTGTTCGCCGAGGTCGCCGGCCGCCCAGAGGACGGTGTCGTCCTCGTCCATCTGCCAGCGGGTCGTGTCCCAGCGGTACCAGCCGAGGCCGGGGACGTGCCGAAAGTCCGATGCGTAGATGCGGACGAACAGCTTGGCGTTGCCGCGGTCGGTCAGGGTGTCCGGCAACAGCCCGTGGGCCGTTGCAGCGCCGGTTCTGTTCTGGGGCTCGTGGGCGGTCTGAGCGGGTACGGGGGTAACGGACTTTGCGATGATTTGCTCGGCCATGGCCTGCGGGTCGAAGTCGAACAGCAGGTTTTCGCTACCGCCGGTCGGGCTGGTCATGGGCGGCTCCCAGAACGCAGGGGGCGTCGGGCGCCGGCGGTCATGCCGCTGCGGATGATCTGGGCCGAGTGGCGCTCCTGGCCAGGGCGGGCGAGCTCTGCGGTCTCAAGCAGGATCCGCTCGGCATCTTCCTCGGTGAGGTGACCGGCGGCTGCGAGACCACCTGCGGTGAAGGCCGCGCGGTTCAGCTTCTCGGAGAACCCGGTGCCTTCGGGAGCGGCGGCGCATGCGGCGACCTCTGCCAGGACCGTGGCAAGTGCTTTGGTGGCTGGCCCGCGGCCTCCGCCCGCTGCGATCACCGCCTGTCGTGCTCGCGCCGGCACCGGCCGGGGTGCCGGGATGTGGAGGGGAGGCAGGTGATGTGTCCGCTCCAGTTCGTGAGCCAGCCATGTGGGCAGTGGTGCCGGCATGCGGGCGGTGCCGACGGGCGTGTACGTGCCGACCGACGTGGCTGTGCCAGGAGCGATGATGTAGCCGCCATGGGCTCGGATGTCGACTTGCCAGGCCAGAGCGCGGCCGGAGCCGGTACCTGTGGAGCATTGCCAGCGGCGACCGTCGGTGGCGCGGTACCAGATGTGCAGGCCCCCTGACGGGGTGCGGACACGGAGGGTACTGGTGTCGTCAGCTGGGTTGGGCTGGGCTCGGAGAGCAGCTAGGACAGCCAGAGTGTGGAAGCCGGTGGTCATTTGAGAAACGTCGATGTCGTCCGCGATGGCGATCCCAGGAAGGAGCTTATTGCGCGCCGGTTGGACGGCGGCGTGGGCATCGACGTCAATGACGATGAGGTTTGCGGGTCCGCAGGCGACTCCGACGCCCATCTGGGGGCGGGTTGCCCACCACTCGTTGATGCGGGTCATGTCCAGGGTGGCTGCGTGGAATCCGTGGCACCAGCGGCCTGCGGTGCGGCAGATGCAGGTCTTGCGGTCATGAGCAGGGTCTCGACAGGTCTCGCAGTTTCCGGCCGGGGTCTTCCTGCCAGGGGCCAGGGGGTGGACGGGCCAGCCATGACTGGCGCACCAACGGGCGATGGCCAGCGACTCAGCGACTGAACCGGTGGAGACCTCAGTTCCTGAGTCGCTGGGGGAAACCCACAGGTCAGCAGGCATGCAGATCCCCCATCAGCGACTGAAGCGACTCAACGACAGAAACAGCCTAGCGAAAGCGTCCGCTCGGAGTGGCGAGACCTGCCGGGGAAGCGTGCTGTGTCGGGACGCTGCAGCAGCCAGCGACTGAACGTGCGGGGCAGCGACCCAATGCCGCTTCAACACTGTTAGCTGCACTCGTAAATCTGCAGGTCAGCGCCTTAGTGCCGCCGTCGCAGCGACCGAAGCGACTGAAGTCTCTTATATATGACGCATACGCGCGCACAGGTTGCTCCTCATATACCCGGACCTTCGGTCGCTTCAGTCGCTGTCCGATGGAAAAAACACCTCTCACCTGGTGCTTTACCAAGCACCTCAAGTCGCCGTGAGTCGCTGCCGTTCGGTCGCTGCGAGATGTGCCAACGACTGTCTCAGGACTTCCGAGCTACTGAAGCGACCGAAGCGACCGATGTTCCAGATCAGCCTTCAGTGCGAGAGCACGTGTGTAGGCATTCCACCGTGGGCCCTGTGTCGCTTTTGGAGCAGGAGGTCGTCTATTGTGCCGCGCCCTCCGGGCTGGTTCTCCAGCCCTCGAGGATGTGGTGGATGACCGAACGCGCGATGAGCTGGTACTCGTCACGGCCGTCTTCCTTCTGTGACAGCAGCCCGATGGGGCGCGTATGACAGTAGAGAGCAAGGAGCTCCCCGATCGGCGGAGAGAAGGGCTGGGCGATGGCGCCGAGTTCGTCGCAGGATCGGTGAGTGCCAGCGGGGGACGGGGCTGGTGCCGCGGTGCGGCCGCCGGAGCTGGGGCGGTTGAAGGCATGATGCGTCCTTTCGGTTCAGGCGGCGAGGCTGACGGGGCGCAGCCAGGCGTCGGCGAGTTCGGCTGGTCCGAGGATCGGGGTGAAGATCGGTTCGAAAGGACCGCGGTGCTGGAGCTGGCCGAGCGTGGTGACGCCGGCGCGCAGGCCGGTGGTGGTGAGCGCGGGGTCGCTGGCGGCGAGGCTGCGCAGGTCGGCGATGCGCCGGGCCAGGCGGGAGTCGGAGGCTCCGGTGAGGACCATCAGGAGACGTGGGAAGGCCGGGTAGCGGTAGCGCCAGGCTGGCGTGGTCGTGGTGCGCCTGCCTGTTTTGGTGCCTCGGCCGGCGGTTTGCTGCGGGGTGTAGTCGTAGTAGGCGGCGTAGGCGTGGAGCTTCTGTGCGAGGCGTGCGATGGTCATCTGGGTGCGGTCGACCTCGATGAAGAAGGTGAGCAGGGTCCGCTGCTTGGCCTTGGTGTCGGTGTGGACGTAGTTGAGGACGGCGTCGGGGACGAGGCTGAGTTCCTCGCCTGGGCGGGCGTCGTCGCGGTAGTAGTGGGCGGTCTCGGGTGACCAGTCGAGCGGGCCGCATTCGTGGCCGAGTCTGCGGGCCCAGTCGACGAACGCGAGGCCGGTGTCGACGGTGGCGAGGGTGTGTTCCTGCAGGGGGCCGAGGGCGGCTTCGGGGCTCATCCGGTACGGGCGCTGTGGGAGCAGCCCGACCGATTCGACGGCGTCTGCGCCCTTCTCGGTGAGCCACCACAGTAGTTCGGTCTGGCCGGACAGCCGTCGGCCGACCGTTTCGGCCAGGCCGGCTTCCCGCAGTGTGTGGAGCTGGCGCCGCAGGTACTCGGTTCGGGTGTGGTGCGGGGTGATGAGCTGGTGTAGCTGGCGGGTGGAGACCAGGCGGTGCTGGTAGAGGACCTGGGTTGCCTGCTGGGCGATCTGTCCCAGGCCGGTGGGCCCGGTGTGCGGGTACGGCATCGGAGTGCTCCTGGTTCAGTCGATGAGCGTGGTGGGGTCGCCGGCGCCGGTGGCGTCTGGGCGGCGGCCGGTGTGGTGGGCGAGCACGATGGCGTCTAGGTCCTCGAGGGCGGCGAGGATCTCGCCGACGGGCCGGCGCCGGAGGTTGGTGTCGATCGCCTGGTCCAGGTCGGGTACGCCGGCGGGGTTGTCGTAGTGGGCGAACAACTCCTCGATCGGCAGGCCGCGGACGCGGAAGGGCTTGGTCGGGGTGCCGTTCAAATTGATCGACATGACGTAGTGGTATTTCGGGAGCTCGGTGATGGTCTCCGGCGTGACGTGTCCGTTCCAGCGGCGGGCGACGAACGCGGCTTCGTCGAAGTCGGCCGCGCAGGTGGAGAGCAGGGACTGGTTCTGCAGCAGGGACTGCCGGGTGATTGCTGACAGGCGCAGCGCCATCTGGGTCATGCCGATGAAGCGGACCTCGTACTTGCGCAGCTGCTCGGCGATGGCGGCGAGGAAGCCCTTGCTGGAGGAGTCGAGAGCGGTGAGCTCGTCTCCCCAGGCCCAGAAGGTCCTGCGCTCGTCGCGCGGGGTGTCCTGGCGGGACAGGCCGGCGCGGTGCAGGTCGTGGATGAGCAGGCAGGAGACGAGGGCGTCGCTCTCGCTGCCGGACGGGCAGACGAAGACGACGCGGTTGGTGTCCATCGCCGTGCGGACGTCGTAGGCGGAGCGTGGGCTGCCGAAGAAGGCCTGCAGCGCCTGGGAGGTGTCGAGCCGGTCGATGGCGTAGGTGACCGTTGGCACGGCGTCGTTGGCGAGCTTCGGGAACGTCTTCTCCCAGTAGTCGCGCACCCGCTGCGGCAGCTTCGGGAGCAGCTGCTCGCGCCAGTCCTCATCCGTCAGCCAGCTGCGCAGCTGGAACAGGGTGCACTGGGCGTCCGGCTGGCCGGCCTGGACCGCCTGGTGGTTGAGCAGCGCCAAGGCCTGGGCGCCGCGGGCCAGGATGGTTCGGGCGCGCGGAGCGTTGTCGCCCCAGTCCTGGGCGGCGGCGATGCCTTCGGTGACCGAGCGGACGACGTCTTTCACCGCGCTGAGGGTGCGGCCCTCCATGGACAGCGGATTCCAGGACGCCACCAGCTGGTCCGGCTCGGAGTGGGCCAGGTTGATTTCCCAGACGCGTGAGGCGATGTGGGGGTGGGCCAGGTACGGCTTGGCTCGGACCCATCCCTCGCCGTGCGGGTCGAGGAACCAGGTTCCATAGCCGCTGTGGGCCATGGCGATGCACTGCACCAGCGCCGCCTCGGTCTTGCCGTGGCCGGACTTGCCCAGCTGCAGGCCGAAGAGGAGGTCTTTCACCTTGGCGGCGCCGATCCGCTCGCGGCCGTCGGAGTAGATGACGGTGCCGAGCGGTACAAGGTCGCGCTGGCCGGTGTAGACGGGCAGGTCCGACGGGGCCGGCGGGACCAGGCCGCCGGAGCGCACCACGCTGGAGGCGCGGCACTTCACGGTCGGCGGCTTGAGGAAGCCGGCAAGCTCCGGGACAGTCAGCCACTGCCGCTTGCGCGGGACGAACTCGCCGGTGACGAAGCGCCGGTCGAAGTGGGCAATCCGCCACCTGGTGCGCGGCCGCCGGGGCCGCAAGTAGTTCTCGCCGGAGGTCGCGGCGAACGCGGCGAGCAGCTGGTTCATGCGGGCCAGAGCGGCCTGCGGGTGCCCGGCCTCGGTGCGCAGCAGCAGCTGCACCGCGAAAGTCGCGCCGGCCGAGGGCTCGAACTTGCCGACTCCGTCGCGCAGGTCGGTCATGCGGGGCAGACGCTCGCCGCGGCCGCCGCTGACCGTCTTGCCGCCGGACCAGGCAGCGGTGACCGAGCCCCACACCCCTCCCCCACCGAGTCCGCCCGTCAGACGCTCGCCGTATGCGGAGGGACCGCGGCGTTTGGACTGGGCGAGCAACCGGCGGCGGCGCCGAGCGAGCTGCCGTTCACGGACGGGGACCAGGTCCAGGACGACGTCGGCGCACTCGCCGGCCTCGGTACGTACGGACGCCATGGCTGCAGCCAGCTGCTGGAGCGGATCGGGGTTGAGGCCGAGGGAGGCCAAGGGCTTCTGGTCGGCCAGGGCCAGGGTGAGCTCGGCGCGCTGCACATAGCGGCGGGCGGTCGGGCGCGGGGCGGTGGTGGGCTTGGTGAAGTCGATGGTGGCGGTCACTTCGCCCCCTCGCGCGGCGCGGGGAAGCGGACCGGCTGGATGCCCTTCTGGGCGCGGTGGGCGCGGACTTCGACCTCGGCGAAGCCGGGCATGGCCAGGACGGCGGCCGCGGTGGCGGGGCCCTCGAGGTAGCAGCGCATCTTGCCGTCTTCGGCGCTGTAGCGCAGCCGGGCAGCCGAGCCGCGGGCCGGGACGCCCTGAGCGGAATGGTGAACGCGTCCCAGCTGGCGTGCCCAGCGGCCCACTTCCCCTTCGCTTGGGTCGAAAGTGGAGGTGGGCACGACTTCCACGGTGACCCTGTCGGCGAGGGCGGACGTTACGAGACGGGCGCGCCGGAGGGCCCACCAGAGCCACACGGCCAGGGCGACCGGGGAAGCGGCCGCTATGTACGGGGCTGCGGCACTGGCCCAGGTGCTGACCTCGGCGAGGATTTCGTCGGCGGCCGGCAGGTCGGCGATGTTCATGCCAGCCGCCGAACGGTCATCCGGAGCGCTGGGGTGTCCTGCACGGTGGCCTCCTGATCGGTGCGGGGTTGAACTCCCTTCACCTGGACCAAGTCAGCCCGTGCGGCCGATTCAGACACCGACCGAGCGACTTTGCTATTCCTTTACGTATTCGGTGGGGCTGCCCGATCCGTGCTTGGTGCTGCATACGCGGAGCGCCGGGCGGGCCGTCTGCAGGCCTGCCCGGCGCTTTGGCCAATGAGTCAGTCGAGTTGCATACACGTGTGGGGCTTGAGGCCGGACTTCGCGACCCAGCCGGTGGTGCCGGCCTTCATGCCGGACTTGGACTTGAAGTCGACGCTGACCCGGTACCAGCCGCCCTTCGCCTTGTCGGCGCTGACCGAGTCGTCCGGGTAGAGCAGGCCGAGCGTCGTGTACTTGGTGCCGGGGCCGGTGCGCAGCCTCAGCGCGGACTTCGGGTAGTAGCCGCAGGAGTTGAAGTCCTGAGCAAGAGTGGTGGCCGGAGCCGGGAGCGCTTGCGCTGCTGGCGTGGAAACTGCGGGCACGGTCAGGGCCGCCACGGTCAGGGCGTATGTGATCAGTTTTCGCATAACCTGCTCAACCTGCCTTTATCCGGCGTCCGTCACGGTCGGCATTGTCCGATCACCCGCATGTGCGACCGCGGCGCCGTGTGCGCTCAGCCGACGATCCGGCGGGCCACCAGGACCTTGCCGTGTCCCTTGAGCTTGGCCACCTCCACGACGCGCCCCGGCCGTGGTGCATGCACGACGAGGCCGTCCCCGATGAACATGGACACGTGCTCCGGCCGGGAGGCGCTGCCTTCGGTGAAGACCAGGTCGCCCGGCTGCAGAGCGCCCGCTGGTACCGGCCGCCCGTCGTTGATCTGCGTGTACGTGGTGCGTGAGATCTCCACCCCGGCGATGCCGTACGCGCGTTGCATCAGGGAGGAACAGTCACATCGGTCGCGTGGGTTGGTCCCGTGGGGGTTGGTGCAGGTGCCGCCCCACTGATACGGCGTGCCGAGCTGGCCGAGGGCCCAGCGGATGGCGTTGCGGACCTGGAGAGGGGCGGTGACGGGGATCTGGTAGCCCTCGGGCAGGGTGCCCGGGGGAATGTCGCCGTAGTCGGTGCTGGCCTGGGTGACACAGCCGGCACCCAAGCCGCCGGCGAACGCGGGCGGGCCGGCGGGGCCCGCGGCCGCGCCGCCGAGCGTGGGCGCGATGGCCTGCTGCAGCGCGGTGGCCAGCGGCTCGTGCTTGGCATAGGCGTCCGGGAGACCGGACTTCTGCACCTTCTGAGCGGCAACCGTGAGCGGCATGCTCTCCCAGTCCTTGACCGACTTGAGGGCCTTGTAGAACTTCGTGGACGCGTACACCGGGTCCATGATCTGAGCGCGTGTGCCCCATCCCTGGGACGGGCGCTGCTGGAACAGGCCGAGGCTGTCGCGGTCGCCGTGGTCCAGATTGCGCAGGCCCGATTCCTGCAGGGCGGTAGCGAGCGCGATGACCTGCCCGCGGGCGGAGATCTTCGTCTGCACGCCGGTGGCGACGATGACTTTGGCGTTCGGGATCTGCTCCTTGGGTGCGGGCAGACCGGAAACCTGCACCTCGCCTGTGCTGCCGGCCAGTACGGCCTTGACCTGTTGGGAGACCTGCGCCGTGTCGACGTCCAGGCCCGCGTCACCGCCCGTGGTGCACTGCTGCTGGGCTGCTTCGGCTTGGCTCTGGCCGATGCCGACGACGTGCCCGGCGACCGCCCCCATCAGGACGATCGCCAGGACAATCACGATCACGCCGCCGGCCAGCCACTTCTTGCGCTTCTTGGTCACGCCGAGCTCCGCGGAGGCCTGCGCCGACGGGCCAGTTCCCGCTCCTCGCGGTCAGCCAGCCAGGCGTCGAACCCGCCGGCGCCGCTGGAGGACCGGCTCGGCGGCGTGGCCGCACGCTGGGTGCGGCGCTGGACAGCTCGGTGAGCCTGCACGTGACGGCGGGGACGGCTGCTCTGCCTGGCCGAGGGCGCGCTTCCGCCGGTCGAGGGCGAGCCCGATGCTGCAGCCGGGGTGCGCGGGCGGGGCGTCCGCGCGGCGGGGCCGGGGCGCCGGGGCGAGCCGGCCGGGCGGGGGGTGCCGGCCGGGCGCGGTCGGGCGGGCGGCCGCGCGGGCTGCGGCGGCTGGGCGCCCTGGGGCGGCTGCGGGCCCTGCGGCGTGGGCGGCGGAGTGCCTGGAGCTCCGGGGCTGCCAGGCTGTGGGCTGGGGCCCGGCGGGTTGCCGGGACGGGGCCTCGGGCGGCCGGCGGGCCGGGCGCGGTGCGGCCGGCCGTGCCGGCTGGCGTTGAGGCGGGATGCCAGCACGGTGGCGCCCACGGTCTGCGGCATCGAATAGGCAAGGGCTCCCAGTGGGTTGCCCTGGGCGAGGGAGACGCCGACCAGCGCGGTGCGTACGGCGCCGCGGCCGACCTTGCGGCCGATGTGCCGGTTCTTCGGGACGGTGGCGGTCGCCGGCGGCGTGAAGATGGATCCGTGTGTGCCGCCGATGCGGGCACCTGCCATCTTGGCGCGGAAGTTGGCCGCCACCTGCTTGGAACGGGCGGCGAGCTTCTTGCGCTTCTTGATTGCGCCGATGCACACGATGTCGACGACGAGGAACCGCAGGGTCAGTTCTCTGCCCCAGTCGTCCTGCACGGGGTTGAGGACCGCCTGGATGATCAGGATGAGCACGGCAAGCCCGACGACCGATACGAGCATCTGGCCCAGCCTGTGCAGGACGGAGGCGGCCCAGTCCCACAGGAACGCCCTGCCCGCGCCGGGGATGGTTCCGGCGATCAGGGCAGGCTCCCCGCGGACGGCGTCCCAGGCGATGCCGCACTGGGCGACAAGGAAGCTGCCGGCGAGCGCGGTGATCAAGATGGTGACGATGAAGGCGGCGATCAGGAGAAAGAACCCGCCGCCCAGCTTGTCGAGCGAGGCCTTCTTCGCAGCGTCGACATCGCCGGGGACGCACTTGGCTTCGAAGCGCTCCATCGGAGGGTCGCCGAAGTGGTCGACGGCCCAGCGCATGGAGATGTCCAGGCCGGCGTTGAAAGCGTCCGACGGTCCGGGAAGCCCTGCCCACGCACTCGGGCTGAGGTAGTCGGCGTAGGCGCTGTACTTCTTGACCTTGTTGGTCCTCGAGTGGACAGCGCGGTCGAAGGCCAGCTGCTTGAGGCGGGTGTCGGCGTACTCGGTGGCGCATTCGCCTTCGAAGACGCGGCCGTACTGCAGGAGCATGGCCGGCTTGACGATGAAGGCGTCGGTCAGCGCGTCGGTGAGTGGCCGGGACAGGGTCGTTCCGGTGGCCGGGGTGGTGACGCCGTCGTTCTTCTCGGGGGTGGCCGGGTTGGCGTCGAGGATGACGTCGGCGACCTCCAGGGCCAGCCCGCGGGTGACGGCGATGGCCCCGGTCTCCTCCCCCAGCAGGGTCTGCGGCGGGGACGCCAGCAGCGTGACGGTCAGGGCGGACAGCAGGAGCGATAGGGCGGCGTCGCCCCAGCCGCGGGCCTTGTCGCCGAAGAAGATGCGTGCGACGCAGATGAGGGCGCACACGGCGAGGAACAGCGTCGGCAGGCCCATTTCCAAGATGACGCGGGCGTGCAGGGAGTTGGCGACCGACAGCACGGGGACGAGCAGCAGCTTGGCCAAGCCGAAGGACAGCGCCCAGGCGATGAGCCAGCAGCAGAACGCGATCACCCACTTGGTGACCATGAAGCAGAGTTCAGTGAGCAGGTTCTGGATGCCCAGGTCCCAGTCGAGCACGCCGCCGGTGTCCGACTTGACGGTGTAGACGCTGATGGGCAGCCCGCTGGCGTCGGTGACGTTGAAGACGCCCAGCACGCCGCCCTCGTCGGGCAGCAGCTTGCGCAGGCGCTCCTTCTCCGCTTCGAGCATCGCCGCCTGCTGGGCCTTGCTGAGCCGCTCGCCCTGCTCCTTGAGGAGCTGCTCGATCTCCGCCATCTCCTCTGGCGTGGGCGTGCGCTGCCCCGGGGCGGCCGGCGTGCTGGGCGCGGGGGTGGGCTCGGCGTGCGCGGGCAGGGAGGTGAGCAGGGTGAGGGTGGTGGCGGCGATGGCTGCGAAGAGCAGCGCCAAGCGCAGCCGCGCGGAGCCCAGCGCGCGCAGCCGCATCCGGAAGTTGAGGATGCGTGTCATGCAGCGGCCCGGTAGTCGCTGGGTGTGGTGTGGATGACGCGCTTGACGGCTTCGTCTTCGGGGATGAGGACCTTCATGAGGCCGATGCGGCCGGCCAGGTCGCGGTAGAGGCACTCACCGGCGCGGGCGAGCTTTTCTTCGTCGGGCAGATCGAGCGGGGACAGACCTGCGGTGACCAGGTCGAGCAGCTCGGCGTCGGTGGCGTCCACGCCGAGGAACTCCAGCCCCCGGGAGGCCAGGGGGCGGGTGGTCTGGCGGAACAGGAGCCGGTGCGGGATCAGTCCGCGGATGATGGCGCCCTTCTCCGAGTCGGCCGGGCCGATGTCGTCCGGGTCGTGGCTGCCGACGTAGGCGGCGGCGTTGTGCTTGCGGCCGTCGCGCATGAGCTCCAGGAGCAGCTCCAGGCCCTCGTCGCTGGAGGTGAGCCACCAGCATTCGTCGAAGACGGCGACGCCGAACTCGTGTCTGTGCCGCATGACGGTTTCGCGGGCCACGGCGGCGATCAGGTACATCAGCGAGCGGCCGAGCACCTTTTCGAACTCCAGGCGCTCAATGCGGTGCTCGCTTGCCAGTTCGCTCTTCTTGGGCAGGGCGAGGGAGCTGACGAGGAACACGACGCTGTCGGCTCGGGCGGTGTCGACGATGGGCAGGCGCTCGTCGAAGACGACCGCGGCGAGGTCCTTGCGGGCGACGGCCTTGAGCTTGCGGCCGAGGTTGCGGGCCGGTGCGTCGTGTTCGCCGCGGCGGGTGAGCTCGTCCATGAGCGCGGCCATGGACGGCTCGGGCCGCTCCAGGACGGCCTGGACGGCCTCGGACAGTGCGACGCCTTCCAGGTCCATGGGCTTGACGCCGAGCAGCAGGGTCAGAAAGGACTCGCAGAACCGGGCGGCGACCTTGGGGCTGTCCTTGACGTACAGGCGCAGCGGGTCGAGGGAGACTTCGGCGCTCTGGTCGATGCGGATGATCTGGGTGGTGCCGGGGCAGGCCTTGGCGAAGCGGGCCCATTCCTCTTCCTTGGTGCGGTCGACGATGACGGCGCGGCCGCGGGAGCCGGGCTTGCCGGGCTGGTGGCCGCGGGCCAGGACGTTGTAGACGGCGGACTTCAGCCCGACGGATTTGCCGGCGCCGAGCTCGCCGATGAACGCCATCGACGCGGAGGCGTTCTCGCGGGGCCCGCGGGCGGGGTCGACCATGACGGGCCGGGCGCCGCCGGAGGCGAGCTGCAGGCCGAACAGTCCGCCGCGCTCATCCCCCAAGGCGCTGCCGCACCAGGGCATGGCCATCGCGAAGTCGCGGGCGAGCAGGTACTGGGCGTACCCGGTCATCACCCTGGGGGTGCGGCAGCCCGGCAGCATGGCGTGCCACAGGTTGGCCTGCTCCCCCACCGGCCGGCTGAAGGTGTAGTCGGTGGCGCCGAAATCACTGGCGAGGGCGGCGGCGCGGTCCTGAGCGTCGTCGGCGGTGGCGCCCCACACGGCGAGGGTGACCATGGCGCGGATCTCGACCTCGCGGGCGGAGGCGGTGAGCCGGTCCCGGTATTCGTCGTTGTCGGCCTCGTTCTTCGCCAGCGCGGCAGGCGGGCCGGCCGGGTCGCCCTGGTACTCCGCAGCCTGCGCCTTCAGGTGCCGGGCCCGCTTGCGGGTCTTGGCCTCGGCCTTGGAGCCGGGGGTGATGACCAAGCGGGCCGTCCAGTCGACCGGATAGGCCAGATCGTCCAGCTGCTGCAGGTAGGCCGCACCGGGCAGAGCGAAGGCCTCCGGCATCTCGGACAGGGCGAGCATGGCCTGGTAGGAGTCGCCCCACTCGGAGGAGACCTGCAGGAAGCGGCGCTCGAAGGGGTTGCCGGGCACACCTCTGCGATCGGTGAAGTCGGCGCCGCCCTCGGCGAGCAGGACCTCCCCGAGCGCGGCGACACTGCGGCCGCGGCCACGCACGCCGGGCTCGGTACCGTCAGGCAGGAACGGCTCCGCCAGGCCCCGGCGGGCGCTGTGCCCGTAGATCCACAGAATCTCTGCCTCAGTCGCCGGCCGCATCGTCACGCCCGTGGGCCACGCCGCGTGCATCCGCGTGGCCTGCTCCGTGCGCTGCTCGATCTCGTCGGTGGTGATGGGCGCGGGCATCAGCCCGAGCTGCAGCGCGACTTCGGCCTTGGCCGCGGAGAAGGCGGACAGGGCCGCGTCCTTGCGGGAGGTCGGCGGCAGCGGGATCGCGAGCCAGTCGGTGCGGCCGGTGAGCTCCATGGTCTCGAGTTGGTCCAGGACCGCCTGGCCGAGCCGTTCGTAGCGCGGCGACTTCTTCAGGTCGACGTCGGCGACCATGGCGCGGACCACGGCGATCGGGTCGACCTGGGGGCACAGCGACATCAGCATCGGCTCGCCCGTCAGCGACTTGAAGAGCGACTCGAGGGCCTTCAGGCGACGCTTCTTCGCGGTCGCCGGCGCGTGGGAGTAGTTGGCGGCGGCCACGCGCCAGATCGCCCAGGTGGTGCCGTGGGTGGTGAAGACGAGGTTGTTCGCGACGTGCCGGATCGGCAGGCGCATCTCAATCCTCCTTGGGTGCGGATGCGGTGCGGCGGCCCAGCAGGGCCTGCACGCCGGACGCCACGGGGGCACCTGTAGCGGCACCGGTGGCGGGCGGGACCGCGGCGGGTCGGGCGGCGGGTGGTGCGATGGCGGGTGTTGGCCGCACCGCGGTGGCGGCAGGGGCCGGGCGCTCGCCGGAGGGGGTGAGGGTGATGCGGGCGTCACGGCGGGTGGGGCGGGCGGGCCGGTAGGGCCGACCGTGCAGCCGGCCCCACTGGGGGCCGGTCAGCATCGTCATGACGCTGACCAGAGCGGCGGCGGGGTTGCGGCCGTCGATGTGCAGGTGCCGCAACAAGAAGGCGGCCGTAAACGGCAGGCCGAGCAGCAGCACCGCGTCCAGGAACCCGTGTCCGCCCCAGACGGCGCGGGTGAGGATAAGCACCACGAAGGTGGTCACGATCGCCGCGAGTTGGGTGAGCGTGTACGGGCCGCCCGGCAGGCGGATCCCGCGGCCGCCGTTGACGTCGCGGATGACGCCGTGGACCAGCGGGGCGCGGCGGGCCTTGGTGTAGCAGCGTCCGATCAGCTCGCGGTCGGCCTCGGCGGCGTCGACCAGGTTGGTGGTCACATGTCACCCGGCCCAGTGAGCTGTCCGCCGGCTCCGCCGTTGCCGCCGTCGTACTGGGTGATGTCCTCGGTGGTCTTGTCCTTGAGGGTGTCCATGTTCGCGGAGCCGCCCCAGACGATCGCCGCGAAGATCACGGCCATGATCGTCGGCCCGGGCGCCTTGGTCTTGAAGCCGACGATGACGACGAACGCGCCGCACAGGACGGGGATGGCGACGTTGAAGATCAGGTCCTTGATGTCGTTGCCGAGTCCGGTGCCGGTCTGGATCCAGCCGGCGGCGAGGATGACGGTGTCGTGCACAGGTCTTCTCCTTGTCAGGGCGTGGGGGTGGGGGTCTGTTTTGAAAGGCGACAGCAGCGCGGGCAGACCAGCGCTGTTGACGCCGTGTCGGCCGTCGGCGCGGGGGCTATCGGGCAGTCCTGCGCAGGCGCACGGCCGCCGTGATGCCGACTGCGACCGGTACGAGCAGCAGCGCCCGTCCCGGAGTGATCCCGGCGTGGTCGCCCGTCACCGGCGAGGCGACGCGTGTGCCGCTCGTGAGGCAGTAGTCGCGAGCCGGGCCCACGATCAGGGCGCAGGCGTCGCTGCCCTCGGCGCGAGACGGGGCCTGTTGCGTGCGGGAGGGGTGGCTGGCGGCGAGGGCGTGTCCGGTTTCGGGCCACCAGGCGTCCGGCACGCCGGTGCATGCCAGGAGCATGGTGCCGATGGCGGCGGCGCAGACGGTGAACCAGCCCAGGGCGCCTGTCACGCGCTGGGCCAGGGGGCGGGCGAATGTGTGACTCATGGCTGGCTCCCCTGGGTGGCGGCTGTCTTGGTTCGGTCGGCCGAGGCGGGCTCAGTGGTGGCGGGGATGGGGCTGGGTGTGGACAGCGGCACGCTGGAGGCGGCGGGCGCTGCTGGGCCCGCGGGGGCGGGGGCGCCGTCGAGGCTTGCGATCTCCCACCGGCCAGCCCGGGCCTTGAGCGTGAGGGCGTAGGTGAGCGGGACGCGGACCTCGTCGCGACCGGTGGCGCGCAGCGCGACCAGCAGCCGGAGCGTGGTGCCGTCGCCGGGCACCGTCATCACCGGCTCGCTGCCCCTCTCGCCCTCGATGGCGAGGGTGTCGACAGCGATGCCGGTGTACGGAGCGGGGGCGATGGCGGTGAGCGTGGTGCCGGGGGCGAGGTAGCGGTCGAGCTCGCCGGTGCCGGTGAGGTAGGCGCTCAGGAACTCGGTGACGGCCTGCGTGCGCGGGTCGGCTGGCAGGGCCGGCCGCATCGGGCCGTAGACGAGTGCGGGGGCTTTGATCCGTTCCGGGGCGGCTACTTCGGCCGGCATCGCGAGGGCGGTGTAGCCGCTCGCGCCGCCGGCCGTGGGGGCGGTGGCGACGGGTGCCTGGAAGTACCGCACGGCGCGGGCGGCCGTGGCCTTCGCGTCGCCTTTGTCGTCGGTCCGGTCGCCCGCCGACGGCTTCGCGGGCTTGGTGTCGGTGACGCGGGCGGCCACCGTGACCGACCAGACGCCGCGGTCGGTCTGCCGCAGCCGTACGACGGTGAGCTGCTCGCCGCGGCGCCGTCCCGGATCGCCTTCGAGGCGAAGGCCGGTGGCGTCCGGGTAGTAGGCGGCGAGCTTGGCCTGGTCGCCCTCCCCCGCCTCGATGAAGGCGGCGACGAAGAGCTGCGCGAAGCCAGCCGCACCCTGGGCTCCGGTCGTGGCCGGTGCCGCCTGGGCGGGCTTGTTCTGCGACGGGCCGGCCTGCGCAGGCGCCGACAGGTACGCGGCAGCTCCCAGCAGCGGGCCGAGGATGAGCAGCCCCCAGGCCGTCCAGCGGATCGCGGCTGACATGTTCGCCTGGGCGCCGGTCGACCAGCCGGCCACATCCTGCGGCCCCTCGTCGATGTCCCAGTCCTGCGGCTCGACTTCATCGGGCCGTGTGGCCGCGCCCTTCGGGGGGCGGCGGGTCCATGCGGACATCTTCATGCCGCACCTCCGGCGGGAAGCAGGTTGTGGCCGGCCAGCTCGGCGACGCGACGGCGCAGTTCGGACTCGGGGCGACGCTGCAGCGCCTGCAGGGAGGCGAGGACGTCGTCGGCGTCGTCGGCGAGGAAGGCCCGAAGCTGGTCGTGGGTGCGGGTGTCGAAGGGCTGGGAGACCAGGGCGGCGCCCAGCTGGATGAGCAGACGCTGGGCGCGGGCGACGCGCTCCTCGTCGGCGTCCAAAGGCGCCTTGGCGGTCTGGGGCATGCGGAACTCCTGTCGTGGCAGCGGGCGGACGATGGCCGGGGGAGGCAGGTGGGGTCATGCCGCGCACCTCAGCTGGAGCGCGGCCGTCAGTCGGGCCACGGCACGCGAGCGGCGGCGCTGCCAGGCACCGGCCGTGGTGCCGGCGCGGGCGGCGGCCTCGGTGTCCGGCACGGCGGCGGTGTAGTGCCAGGCAATGGCGCGACCGTCTGCGAGGGAGAGGGCGCCGGCGTCCATCGCGTCCAGAACCAGCTCGAGCAGCTCCAGGCGGGCGCTCGTCGCCTCGGCCTCATACGCCGGCCCGGCGGGGGTCAGGCCGGCGGTCGCGGCAGCGGTGCGGACCTCGGCTGCCTCGGCCATCCGCCTCGGTCCCGGCGTCCGGTCGGGCAGGTCCTCGGCGGCGGCCAGGTCCTCGGCGCGGACTTCGCGGTCGGCGGCGAGTTCGGCGCAGACGTAACGCAGCGTGTCCAGCGCGAGGTTCGCGGCAGGCCGGCCGGGCCGGGTGTGGATCCGGCCCGAGCGCGCCACCTCGAAGAGAGCGGCCACCGTCATGTGGCCGATGTCGTCGAAGGATCGGCCGCCGAAGGGGCGGACCTGGCCGCGGGTGATGCGGACGGCGGCCGGGATCATCGCCTGGACGATGATGCGGGCGGCGAGGGTGGCCGATCGGTCATGGCCGGCCGCACGACGCAGCAGGGCACGCAGGACGGCATCGGTCAGCTCGTCGGTCAGGCGACCGCTGGCGGGCCGGAGCGCGGCGAGCAGCTGCGCGGGGCCCAGGGTGCGCACCCAGGAATCGGCCACGCCGTCGGTCACGGCTGCGACGTCGTCGGCCAGCCGATCGGCCACCAGCCAGTCGGCCACGGCGGCCTGAATGTCGGCGTCTGCGCACAGCGCTGCCCACTCCGCATCCAGGCGGTGAAAGATCCCGCCGGCGGTGCGGGCGGGGTGCTGTACGTCGAGCACGGCACGTCTCCTTTCGGATCTCGTGCCGTGAACTCTCCTCAGACCGGCTTGCCCGAAGGCTTGCCCAACTACCCAAGAGTGCAGGTGGCAGGCTTGCCCATGCGCTGGGCAAGCCTCCTGGGACCGATTGGGCAAGCCAGTCAGGGGGGTGGGCAAGCCTGCCTGACCGGTCGATGCAACCCTCGGCAAGCCTCCGTGGGAGGTGGACAAACCTGCGGCCCGGCGCACTGGAACCCCACGCGGGGCCGACGATCGGGCAGGGGCGAGGGGTGACCGATGCGCGGCGGATCGGTCATGACCGATGGCCGATGAGGCCTGGATCGGTCACCGGTCACGGTCGCCCTGGACCGGTCACAGTGCCGTCGGTCATCGGTCACGGGTGTCGGTCACGCACCATCGGTTGCACACCCATCGGTCACGGCCGACGGGGAGCGGACATGACGGTGGCTGACGACTGCTCGGTCATCGGCCACTCGTTGAAGGTCGGTCGGTTTAGGGGTTGACCGACCGCAGGTGCGCGCGGCCTTGCCGCTGGCGCTTCTCCTCGAGGTGCTCGGCAGCGGCGTTCACGCGCCTCTGCCCGGTCTTCGGCGACAGCCCGAGTCGGCGGGCGACCTCCGCGCCGGAGAGCTTCTGCCCGGCTTCCTCGGCCTCGACCAGCCACCCGGCGACCATCACGATCTGCTGTTGAATGGGGTCCAGTTCAGGCTCGTCAGTCTGCTGCTTGGGCAGCCGCGCAGTGGCCGCTCCGGCGCCAGTGACGGTGGATTCCCAGACGGTCGGCTCACTGGAAGGCTCCGACGGCAGCCGTGGGGAGGGGAGGTCCAGTGACGTCTGCTCTGGCACTCCCCCACCGGCCCGGTGCTCGTCGACCGCCGCGGAGGTGGGTGCCGCTACCGGCTCACGTGTGGACGGCTCGTCGACCAACGGGGCCGCAGGCGCGGTGAAGGGCTGCGGCGTGGGCAGCTCAAAGAACGTACGGGGCTCGGCGACGGCCTGGCGCTCGACCAACTCGTCCCGGTCCGGGAGGAAGCCGGCGTCGTCGGCCACGGCCGACCGATCACCAGTCAGATCTAGCGTGGCAGGCCAGCGATCGGTCACCGGCTCCCCCGCGGCCTGACCGGCGTCCACGACGTCCTGCGGCACAGCCGCAGGATCGTTCTCCAACAGCTGCTCCTCGGCCTGGTTCTCCTGGTGCCTGGCAGCTTCACTCTGGCCGGCGTCCAGCGCCAGCTGGTGCTCGTCGGCTGCACGTTCGGCCGCCACCTGGATATCGACGCGTTCCACCGTCAGTGCGGCGGTCAGATCCAGGCCGGCCTCTTCCAGGACGTGAGGGGCGGTTTCGGCGAGCGGCACACCATACCGGGCCAGCCGCAGCGGCATCAGCGCCTCCACTGGCGCCTTGCGGCGCCAGCGACGCCCGTACTGGGACTGCAGCTGCGCCTCGTAGACGAGCCGGTGCTGCTCCAGCTGCACGGCCTGCTCGTAGGAGCGGATCTCCCACAGCTTCATCCGCCGCCACAGCAGGAACGTAGGCAGGGGTGAGAGCAGCCAGCGGGTGAGCCGCACACCCTCCATGTGCTTGTCGGCGGTGATGTCGGCGATCCGGCCCACGGCGTGGCGCGCCGCCTCGACCGCCACCACGAACAGCACGGGGATGACAGCGTGCATACCGACGCCGAGCGGGTCAGGCCAGGCGGCCGCGCCGTTGAACGCGATCGTCGCCGCTGTCAGTAGCCAAGCCGTCTGGCGCAGCAGAGGGAAGGGGATACGGATCCAAGTCAGCAGGAGATCCAGCGCCAGCAGAACGCAGATTCCGGCGTCGATGCCGATGGGGAAGAAGTACGAGAAGTCGCCGAACCCCTTCTGGGCAGCGAGCTCGCGCACAGCGGCGTACGAACCAGCGAAGCCGATTCCGGCGATGATGACGGCACCGGCGACCACCACCCCGATCAGCAGTCGGTGTGCGCGAGTCAGCCGCGGCTTCACAGATGCGTTCCTCTCCCCCGCTGTAATGGACGATGGCTCGGGCACGGAGTCCAGACTCCCCTGAGGATCTAGCCTTGCATGGTGCGGGTCTCTGCCTCAGCCTTCTGCACAGACGAAGTCCCCTGTTCGGCGCGATCAGTCCTCTGTAGGGAGTTTGGCCAGCGTGTTGCGGTCCTCGGCTGACATGCGCGGAAGGGGGTTGAGAGCCCGGTGGCGCTGTGCCACGGCAGCGTCGGGGCTGCATCCGGCTCGGCGGTGAGGGCAGCCGCTGGGGCCGAGCTGCCAGTCGGCGTCGACTTATTACGCCGTTATCACTGTCTTCGGCCCGCATCCGGGCACCCGGGGCGGTGACTACGTCGCTTCGCCTGGCAGAGAGTGCTCCCCCCTCCCCCGTTGCTGATTACGCCGCTGTCGCTCTGACCGGAAGGCAGTTCCGCTCCGCTCAGACGAACTTGAACAGGCCGCTACGCGGCAGCCACCTCGACGAGGACCGCTCCCTTGCCTCCCCGGGCTCAAGCGCCAGCTGCTCGGCCTTGGGTCAACGCCTGCGTGATACCTCTCCCCCAGCTTGGACCTATCACGCCGTGATAGTTGTCTATTCAACAGGAGGACGAGGTCTGGCCATCTCATCACATGCCACTGATGCCACGGTCACTGAACGCCTCACGGAACCTGTGCCAGACCCGATTAGCCAGCTGTACTTGTGATCCTGCCGGGCACTGCAGACGTTGGCGGGACCTTCACGTAAGCGGTCTGACCCAGCGGCTCCACTGGTCCTCGGCGTGGTAACCGGCGGCGCGCCAGGCGTGCTGACCGAGTTTGTTGTGGTCCAGGACCATGGCATCGGCCCGGCGGCCGCCGAGTGTCACGAAGCGTTCGTGGGCGGCGGCGAGCAGTGCGGCGGCGATGCCCTGTCGGCGCTGATCCGGGTCGACAGCCAGCCGGTACAGGTGGCAGCGCCAGCCGTCGTAGCCGGCGATGACCGTGCCGACGATTGCTCCGTCCCGTTCGGCCACCAGCAGGGCGTCTGGGTCACGGGTGAGGAGGCGGGTGACGCCGTCCGCGTCGTCGGTGATGCTGGCACCCTCGGCCGACCGAGCCCAGAAGGCCAACACGATCGGGACCTCGGCGATACTCGCGGTACGGATCTTGATCTTGTCCACCAGGGTGGTATAACAGCAGCGACACCGGCCAAGCAGAGAATTTCGGCTGTCGGACACCGACTTCACGACGACACCTCATACAGAAGTGGCTGCGGTCACCGGTGATCATCGTGAGGTGTGTGGACTGACGATGAAGCGGTGGCCGCAGGTCACAGCGTAGTGCCGGCCCAGTGGCAGGCGATGTTCGAGAGCCTGATCGGCCGGATCGCGGGTCGCTTCGCTGGGGCCGAACCGCGGCTTTGGACAAGGCAGTTGGTGCTCGGCTTGGTGGCGGACCTGCCGCACAAGAACTGCTGGACGCTTGCCGAGCACACCGGGGACGCCACCCCGCACGGGCTGCAGCACCTGCTGGGGCGGGCCAAGTGGGACGCCGACCTTGTAGGGGATGACCTGCGCGAATTCGTGCTGGAGCATCTGGCCGACGACCAGGGCGTGCTGGTGGTCGACGAGACCGTGACCTGAAGAACGGCACCCACACGGTGGGCGTGCAGCGCCAGTACACCGGCACCGCCGGGAGGATCGAGAACGCCCAGGTCGCCGTCTACCTCACCTATACCTCCCGCCACGGATACGCCGCCATCGACCGAGCCCTCCATCTGCCCAAGTCCTGGACCACCGACCCGGACCGCTGCCGACAGGCCGCCGTTCCCGACGGGGTCGGCTTCGCTACCAAGCCGCAGCTCGCTCAGCAGATGATCGAACGGGCCCTGGACGCCGGGGCCCCGGCCACCTGGGCGACCGGCGACGAGGTCTACGGCGACAACCCGAAACTCCGCACCGCCCTGGAGAAACGACAGCTCGGCTACGTGCTCGCCGTCTCCATGACCCACCGCCTACCCACCCTGGCCGGACCCCAGCGTGCCGCCCACCTCGCCAAACGCATCCCACGCCATGCCTGGCAGAAGCTGTCCGCCGGGACGGGTGCGAAAGGCCACCGCTGGTACGACTGGGCACAGGTCGTCCTCACCGCAGACGACCTGGCGGGCCACCAGCACCTACTGGTCCGCCGCAATCGCAGCACTGGCGAATTCGCCTACTACCGCTGCTACTCACCCCGCCCGGTGCCACTGTCCATCCTGGTCAAAGTCGCCGACAGCCGTTGGACTGTGGAGGAGAGGCTCCAAAGCTCCAAAACCCTCGCCGGACTGGACGGGCGCCAGATCCGCCGCTGGGACTCCTGGCACCGATGGGTCACCCTGGCTCTGCTCGCCCACGCGATCCTCGCCGTCACCGCAGCCATCGAACGCCGCCACCAGGCCCCGGCCGACGAAGGGACCAGCCCTGACGGACTCATACCGCTCGCTTGCAACGAAATCCAGCGCCTGTTCACCGCCCTGCTTGCGCAGCCCGCCCATGACCTCGCCCACCGACTGCGCTGGTCTACCTGGCGCCGACGGCACCAAGCCCGCGCCCGCCGCAGTGACTACCACCGCCAGAACACCACCATGAAGATCGCATCTACGGCTGGAGCACTAGAGAAGCTGGATTTTCACGGCGTGATACCTCTCCCCCAGCGTGGATCTATCACGCCGTGATAGTTGCCCATTCAACAGTGGGTGGGTTCGGGCTGCGGCAGGTCGGTGTTCCGCCTTGGCGGAAGAGTTCGCTGTGTCATGGGGCTGCCCGTCAGGGGTGAGCGCTATGCGCTGTCGCTGTGCTGCCAGGGGCTGTCGTCGCCTCCCGACTCAACTCCCCAGGAGGGAGGCGGTTCAGTCCACCCGGCTGTCGGGGTCCATGCCGTCATGGCTAGGGCGCTCTGTTGCCCGGCGGGCACGGCGCGGTGGGTAAGGCGTGCGGCCCCTGCCGATAGACGTGATGGGGGAGTGGCCGCGTGCACTCGCTGGACCCTGGGGGGCAGATGCCTCATGGAGAAACGGCAGCATGCCCCTCTCCAGAAGCGCGTCGAGCCAGGCCTGCTTGGCCTGGAACACTGCATCGGATCGCTCAGTTGCACCAGGCGTCCTGGGAGAAGAGGACCTCATGTGCCTGCGCGCAGTGCGCGTACGAGCGACTGCGGTGATCGCAACGACGGACGTCGCCATCGCCGCCATCACCCAGCCGCTGGCGCGGAAGGCTGTGGCGGCCGTGCCGCTGGTTCCGAGCGTGGGCAGAACAAGCAGGGCCGCCACCACCGTAGCGGTGAGCAGCAGGTACAGGAGTCTGCCGTTGTTTCGAGGCGAGCTGGGTTGAGGGGCGGCTGGGGGCTGAGTGACGCGGTTGGCGTCGTCACGGACATCGACGTAGTGCGCGTATTCGGCTGCGGCAGCGGCCGTGATGAGGGGGGTGGCGTCAAGCGCCATGACACGCAGCTGTTCGCGGGAGAGCTGAGCAGTGCCGTCCGCGTCTGGCTTGGGGAGAGTCAGGTGCAGGGCCCTGTCGAGGAGCCGCTCATAGTCGGGGCGGTCCTGCGGCTGCAGGTGCGGGGCCGTATCGGGGAAGGCTCGGCGCCGGCTTCCCTCTATGCGCATCTCTGTCGGCGAGAAGACTCGGATGCCGTGTGTGTCGGCACGTCTAGGCGCAGGAGCCTGTGCGGTTCGGATCGAGGGCGCCGTCTGGGCTGGCGGGCGGGTGGGGGAGTGGACTGCGTGGATGCCCAGGACGGAGATCAGCAGCCGCCGTCCCAGAGGGAACCGTCGCTGGTGTGAGACTGAGGCGCGGACGTCTGCCGTCTGGTGGGAACCGAGGATTGCTGCGCTGATGCGTCGGCTGAGGGTCGGGCTCACGGTGTCGTTTCTCCCTCGCCGGTGGACTGTCGGCGGGGGAGCGGCCGAGCTGCCCGGTGATGGCCGAAGTCGTGGGCGCTGTGTGTCTCTTGGGTGTGTGCCAGCCTCATGGCAGACGGCGCATCGACACTGGATTCCGCAGGGGGAGCAGGCGCTGTCCGGGGTGCAGGTTGGGCCTCCCTGCGCACGGTGGCTTCGGCGGGCTGCGCGATGGCGGTTTGGCTGTGTGGGGGCTGATCTGCTTCGGTGGTGGGGGCCGCGGTGACGGCCTCTTGGACGACGTCGGGCTGGGCTGGCGATGTGTCGGCCACGGCATCGCTCACTGACTGGATGCGGCCCAGCTGGGTGAGGATCACGGGCGCTGAGATGCCTACGACGATCGTTGCGTAGGCGCCGTGGATCTGGCCTGTGGTGCCGAACAGCACGGCGGCGCCGGCACCAGGGCGCTATGGACCGCGGCGGCGATCGGGTCGGCGACGGGGTCGAAGTATTCAGCGAAGCGGGGTGGCGACTCGCCCTGTTGGTCTGGCGTGTGGCGATGAGCGCTGCGGGCGGCTTGCCAGGACTGGAACCGGTTGTAGACATCGATGAGTCCGCGCAGCGCGCCGCCTGCTGCGCCCAGCAGGATGAGCGTCGGCACGTCCACAGGTTCTCCGTAAGTTGTTAGGTGGCCCGGGAGGGCCGGATGTGGCTGACGGGTTCTTGCCGACCGTGGCTTCCCAGGAGTGGCCGTCCGGCTCTCTCCG
>NZ_JARWBG010000037.1:0-80661 GCF_029846775.1 Streptomyces chengmaiensis | reverse complement strand
GTTGCGGTTCTTCCATGGCGTACAGGGTGGTGCCTGCCGGAGCAGGCGGACAGTGATTTTCGACCATCGTGCCTTGTGAAGAGGGCGCGCCGGCGCACGGTGCGCTTGTCGGCGCACGGCGGGCCTCTTCGAGAACCGGGCTCACACGGGCTTACTTGTCCGTGACCTCCGGCACAGAAGCGATGCCGGTCGGGCAGGAGCGGCCCCAGTTCGTTTCGAACGGGTCACTCAGCTTGACGCCCGTGCCGCCGATGCCGCAGTAGCCTGCCGGATTCTTGTCCAAGTACTGCTGGTGATACGCCTCGGCGGGATAGAAGGGGCGGCCCTCCGCGGGCAGGAGTTCCGTTGTGATCGTGCCGTGGCCCGCGGCGGACAGGGCGCGCTGGTAGGAGTCGCGGGAGGACTCGGCCGTGGCCGTCTGGGCGGGGGAGTGGGTGTAGATCGCCGAGCGGTACTGGGTGCCGACGTCGTTGCCCTGGCGGAAGCCCTGGGTGGGGTCGTGGGACTCCCAGAAGACCTTCAGGAGGGTCTCGTACGACACGACGGCCGGGTCGAAGACCACGCGGACGACCTCGGTGTGGCCGGTCAGGCCCGAGCAGACCTCCTCGTAGGAGGGGTTCGGGGTGAGGCCGCCCTGGTAGCCGACGAGGGTGGTCCAGACGCCCTTGGTCTGCCAGAACTTCCGCTCTGCGCCCCAGAAGCAGCCCAGGGCGAAGTCCGCCGTCTCCAGGTGGTCGGGGTACGGGCCGGCGAGGGGAGTGCCGAGGACCGTGTGGCGGGAGGGGACGTCGAAGTCGGGGGTGGGGCGGCCGGGGAGGGCCTCCTCCGGGGTGGGGAGCTGGGGGGCGCGGCGGGACAGGAACATGGGGCGGGTCTCCTCGGCGGTCGGGCTGCTTCACTTAGAACGTACGGAGGGCGGAGGAGATTCCGCAGGCCCGGCAGGCCGCGCAGGCCGCGCAGGACCGGCAGCCCCCGCAGCCCCGGCAGGCCCCGCGAGCACGGGCCCGGCAGCCCCGGCAGGCCCCGCGCTCGCGGAGCTCAGCAGGGTGAGCCCCGCTGCCGTCGCCGTGTGCAGCGCCGTGTTGCGGTGGCGGGTGGTGCTGATGAGGTTCGCCGAGCGGAGGACCGTGGCGTGTTCGCTGGCGCTTGCCAGGGAGATTCCGGCCCGTTCGGCCAGCTCCGTCGTCGTGGAGCCGGGGTGGTCCGCGATGACCCACAGGACCGTGGCACGCGTCCGGCCGAGCAGTGCGGACAGAGAGGACGGGGCGGCGCTCAGCGCGGCGGCCGTCGCGGTGGGCGGCAGCAGGGCGTGGTCGTCGGCGCGGATCGGGTACGTCACCCACGGCTGCGGTCGGGCCGTGTCGTTCACGGCGGGAAACCGCGTCCCGAAGAGCGAGGGGATGAGGAGCAGCCCGTGGCCGTCCAGGCAGAGGTCGCCGTCGATCCCGGAGGCCATGGTCAGTTCCAGCACCGGCGGTCTCCAGCGGATCAGCGGCGGATTCAGCAGGCTCAGCGCCAGCTCCATGCCGCCCTCCGCCAGATGCCGTATGCGCAGCGCCCGGTCCGCGCCCGCCAGGGAGGCGATCTGCGGCCAGTACGGGGCCACCAGGCGGCGGTTCGTCTCCTCCAGGGTGTCGATCAGCTCCTGCCGCAGCCGCCGGTCTGTGGTCAGGGACCGCGCCCACGACGGGACCGTCTCCCGGTGCTCCGCCCATTCGGCAAGGCTGTCGTGGACTTGGGCCTCCGGCGTGGCGCGCACCCGGTCGAACAGCGTGTCCGCGTCGCCGGGCTCCGCGGGTGTCAGAAAGTCCGCGGACCATCCGACCGAGGGGATGAGGGCGAAGAGTCTGCGCGTCTCGGGGCGCAGCGCGCCGATCGCCGCACGCCGCCAGGCGTCGAAGCGGACCGGGTAGCGGCGTTCCTGGAGCAGGCGGATGGCGGTGGAGAGCTCCAGCAGCGGGCGCGGCGCTTCGGCTATGCGCGTACGGGCCAGATCCTCCGCGGTGAAGTGGATGCGTAACGTCACGGCCCGCATTCTTGCCGGGTCGTGCTGATTCGGGCTGCCCCGAAACTGGTCGACCTCGTGCCGCGCACGCGGGGAGTGTGAGGGGTGCGAGCCCGTCGGCGGGTGACGGGGGTGTCGCCGACGGGCTCGCCTGGCGCTCAGGGGCAGGACCAACGCCTTGGCGACCGCCTCGTCGCGGACGGCGACGTAGCGGCGGGCGGCCGGGTCGGGGCTCTACTGGCAGACGGGATGCGTGGGAACTCTCAGCGCGGCAGGGTCGCCGGGCTGCCGCCGTTCGCCTCGTAGCCCGCCACCGCGAGCGCCCGGTACACCGCGTATTCCGCCGCCGGGTCGGCGCTGTGCGTCCACGGCAGGGCGCCGATGTGGCCGTCCACCCGGACCAGTTGGTGCATCGCCTCGGTCCAGCGCTCCGCCCGTACGAGGAAGAGGACCAGCAGATGCCGTACGTGCGCGAGCATCGGGTCGTCCGGGCGGGCCGAGTGCACCGCGAACAGCGCGCCCTCGATCGCGGTCTTCACCACGGCGCTCTCGTAGAAGCCCCGCACCATGTTGACCTCGGGCAGATGCTCGTACACCGCGAACAGCGGCAGCGCGGCCAGCAGGGAGCCCTGCGGGGCCCGGGCGGCGGCCGCCGTCGCGAAGCGGTCGGCCTCCTCGCGGGAGCCGTGCCACTTCTCGCACCAGTAGTGCAGGGCGGCCAGGTGTGCGCCCATGTGGGCCGGGGCGCGGTCGATGACCTTCGCCCACACCTGGTCGAACTGCTCGGGGGAGTATCCGAGTCCGCGCGCTGCGGACAGTTCGACGATGTACGGGACCGGGTCGCCGGGGGCCAGCAGCGCGGCCTCGGCGCAGACCGAGCGCGCCTCTTCGAGGATGATCCGGAAGTCGTCCGCGCCCGCGGAGGAGGACCGCCAGGCCTGCTGCACCAGGAACTCGGCGTGCACCTGCGCGCCGCCCGCGTCCTTCGGGGCCTGCGAGCGCCAGTCGCGCAGCCAGGCCCCGCCGACGCCGGGGGCCTGCCGGAGCTCCAGCGACGCGGCCCCGGCGAAGGCCTGGACGCGCTGCCAGCGCACCTCGCCCTCCTTGGGGGTGCCGGCCAGCAGCTGGGCGGCGGCCCGCCAGTCCTGGGTGCGCTGGACGAGGTCGAGCACGTCGAGGAGGTCCTGGTCCGGTCCGGGCAGCCGGATGTCCAGCTCCTCCTGGCGGACGAAGCCGTAGGCGTCCGGGTCGGCGGCGTCGGGCGAGCCCGGCGCGACCTGGCGGATGCCGGCCCGGCGGCGCAGGAAGGGCATGAGGACCGCGGCGAACATCGCCATCGCGGCCAGGAACCAGAGAATCTCCATGGCCTCATTGTCCCGGACGCGGACGGCCGGGCGGGACCACCGGAAACGATCGGCATGCGGTGAACCCCGGACCTGCGGATTACGCTCGCACCATGAGCGACGACCAGAGTGAGCAGAGCTTCGAGACCCGCGCCATCCATGCGGGCAACACGGCGGACCCGCTGACCGGCGCGGTCGTTCCGCCCATCTACCAGGTGTCCACGTACAAGCAGGATGGCGTCGGCGGACTCCGCGGCGGCTACGAGTACAGCCGCAGCGCCAACCCGACGCGCACCGCGCTGGAGGAGAACCTGGCGGCGCTGGAGGGCGGCCGTCGCGGGCTCGCCTTCGCCTCCGGCCTCGCCGCCGAGGACTGCCTGCTGCGTGCGGTGCTCCATCCCGGCGCGCATGTCGTGATCCCGAACGACGCGTACGGCGGCACCTTCCGGCTCTTCGCCAAGGTGGTCCGGCGGTGGGGCGTGGACTTCTCGGTGGCCGACACCTCCGATGCGGACGCCGTACGGGCCGCGGTGACCGACCGTACGAAGGTGATCTGGGTCGAGACCCCGTCCAACCCGCTGCTCGGCATCACCGACATCACGGCCGTGGCCGAGGTGGCGCACGGCGCGGGCGCCCGGCTGGTGGTCGACAACACCTTCGCCAGCCCCTACCTCCAGCAGCCGCTGGCACTGGGCGCGGATGTGGTGGTGCACTCCACCACCAAGTACATGGGCGGCCACTCCGACGTGGTCGGCGGTGCGCTGGTCGCCGCGGACGCGGAACTCGGCGAGGAGCTGGCGTACCACCAGAACGCGATGGGCGCGGTGGCCGGCCCGTTCGACGCCTGGCTGGTGCTGCGCGGGATCAAGACGCTGGCGGTGCGCATGGACCGGCACAGCGAGAACGCCACGCGGATCGCGGAGATGCTCACCAGCCACCCCAAGGTCGAGCAGGTGCTCTACCCGGGGCTGCCGGAGCACCCCGGCCATGAGCTGGCAGCCAAGCAGATGAAGGCGTTCGGCGGGATGGTGTCCTTCCGCGTCGCGGGCGGCGAGGCGGCGGCGGTCGAGGTCTGCAACCGCGCGAAGCTGTTCACCCTGGGCGAGTCCCTGGGCGGCGTCGAGTCCCTGATCGAGCACCCGGGTCGGATGACGCACGCTTCGGCCGCGGGCTCCCCGCTGGAGGTGCCGGCGGATCTGGTGCGGCTGTCGGTCGGCATAGAGTCGGCGGACGACCTGCTGGCCGATCTGAGGCAGGCGCTGGGTTAGGCGTCGAGGCGAGCGCCGTGCGGCTGGGGGCCGGGGTCCGGAGCGGACCCCGGCCCCCTTGCGTGGGTGAGCCGTTGTGTCCGCGGTCCTCTGGTGTCTGTGAGCCGTTGTGTCCCCGGCTTCCTTGTCTCCGTGAGTGCCGCCACGCACTGATCCGACCTTCTCGTCCTCAAAGGCCCCAGGGCCTCAAGGGCCTCAAGCGACTCCTGGGTCATGGAACGCAGCTCCGGGCCGTCGGTGTGGCCGCGGACGGAGACCGCGTGTCGACGGCGGCCCCGGACCAGCCCGGGTGGAAGATCACCAGCCGATCAGCGGAGGGGTGCGGTCCGCGGGCGGCGGGTCCCAGGGTTGTGTTGCCGAGGCCCAGACCGTGAGGCAGAGCGCCGCGGCGGTCAGCAGCAGCCAACCGGTCCGCCGCAGCGCCCGGCGCCGGCGCAGCAGCCGGGCCCCGTGGGCGGCGGCCCGGTCGCACAGATCGGCGGGCACGGACGGATGCGGCGTCTGCAGCATCCGTCGGACCTCGTCCTCCTTGTCCTCCTTGCGGTGGCGGTGGCGGTGGCGGTGGTGGTGGCGGCGGTGGTCCGCGGGCCCGTCCGGGAGGCTCATCACGGCGTCCTCGCGCCGCGCGCGTCCGCCGCCGTGCCCGCCGCGTCCCGCACCGCTGCGTCCTGCATCGCCGCGTTCTGCACCGCCGTGGCCCGCGTCGCTGTCTCCCGCACCGCCGTGTCCCGCATTGCCGCGACCGCCCGTGCGCAGATCGCCCGAACCCGCTCCTCCGGCAGGCCCACCAGCGCCGCCGTCTGCTCCTCCGCGACCCCCTCGTACAGCCGCAGCACGAGAATCAGCCGCTCCTGGGACGTCAGCCGGTCCAGCAGTCCGCCCCGCGGGCGGGAGTGCCGACGGGCGGCACGGGCGAAACGGGCGGCCAGTTCCTGGCGGGTGCGGTCGTAGGGATCCTCGCCGCGCAGCCGGTCCCACTCCGCGTAGGTGCGGGCGAGGGCCGCGGTCAGCAGCCGCTGCGCGTGCGGATTGGCCGTGGGCGGCTCGGCCGTCAGGAGCGTCGCGGCATGCAGCAGCCGCGGCGCCGCGCCCGCGACGAACGCCTCGAACTCCCGGGCACGGCGACGCCGCGTTGCCGTCTGCCGATCGCTCACGTCCTCATATAGGGCCAGCGTGTGCGGCCCGGTCAAGGGGTCGGCAAGGGCCGGTCAAGCCGGGATCCGGCCGATCCGGTCCGGGGTCGGGGCCTGCCCGGGGGCGGGGGACGCCGGCCGGTCGGTGCGTCCGCGTTCCGTCACTGGGGGTGCGGCGACTCCGGGTCCGCCGCCGGCAGCCCCGCCTGGCGCGCCGACAGTGCGCCGTTGAAGCGGGTCAGCAGGGTGCAGAAGGAGTCCCGCTCGGCTTCCGTCCAGCCCTCCGTGACCTGCGCCATCAGCTCGCGGCGCGAGGCCCGCACCTCCTCCAGCCTGGCCTGCCCGCGCGGGGAGAGCTGCAGCACGACGGCCCGCCCGTCCTCCGGGTGCGAGGTCCGCTTCACCAGACCGGTGTCGACGAGCGGGGCGACCTGGCGGGTCACGGTCGAGGAGTCGATGCCCATGCCTGCGGCGAGCGCCTTGACGCCCATCGGCCCCTCCTGGTCGAGCCGGTTGAGCAGCAGATACGCGGCACGGTCCATGGAGTTGCGGACCTGGCCCACTCCGCCGAGCCGGGTCTGCTCCGCGCGGCGGGCGAAGACGGCTACCTGGTGCTGGAGGGCATCGAGGAGGCCGTGGTCGAGATGACTCGTCATGTCCTGAGAGGTGGGCATGGCAGCGGGGCTCTCTCGTGCGTCGGTCGGTTGGTGGGGGACAGAGTACGCGGCCCCGCCCCCGTGCGTACCGGCCCTGGGCAAACCCATGAGAAGCCCTGGAGGCGGTGGGACGGTTGGGGCGTGAGCTGCGAGACTTGCGTCATGAGTGTGAGCAGGCCTGGCCCCTTTCTCCCCTCCGGCGCCCGCGGGCGCGGCCGTGCCCCGGCCGTCATCCTGGACGACGTCAAGGGGGCGCAGAAGATGCTCACCGGCGTCGCCCGCGTCACCGCCATGGAGGGCAGCAGGCATCTGTCGCAGCTGGTGGGCGCCCCTGTCCATCTGAAGTGCGAGAACCTCCAGCGCACCGGCTCCTTCAAGCTGCGCGGGGCGTATGTGCGGATCGCCGGGCTGTCCCCGGAGGAGCGGGCGGCCGGCGTCGTCGCAGCCTCCGCGGGCAACCATGCCCAGGGCGTGGCGCTGGCGTCGTCCCTGCTCGGGGTGCGGTCCACCGTCTTCATGCCGGTGGGCGCACCGCTGCCCAAGGTGGCGGCGACCCGTGAGTACGGCGCCGATGTGCGGATGGTCGGCCATGTCGTCGACGACACCCTGGCGGCGGCGCAGCGCTATGCGCGCGAGACCGGGGCGGTGTTCATCCACCCCTTCGACCACCCGGACATCATCGCGGGCCAGGGCACGGTCGGCCTGGAGATCCTGGAGCAGTGCCCGGAGGTGCGGACGATCGTCGTCGGCGTAGGAGGCGGCGGGCTGATCGCGGGCATCGCGGTGGCGGTGAAGGCGCTGCGCCCCGATGTGCGGGTGATCGGCGTACAGGCGGAGGGGGCGGCCGCCTACCCGCCGTCGCTGGTCGCCGGGCGTCCCGTCGCCGTCGACAACCCGACGACGATGGCGGACGGCATCAAGGTGGGCAGGCCGGGGGATGCGCCCTTCGGGATCGTCGCCGAACTGGTCGACGAGGTGCGCACGGTCTCCGAGGACGCCCTCTCCAGTGCGCTGCTGCTCTGTCTCGAGCGGGCGAAGCTGGTCGTCGAGCCGGCCGGGGCGAGCCCGGTGGCGGCCCTGCTGAGCGAGCCTTCGGCGTTCTCCGGGGGGCCGGTCGTCGCGGTGCTGTCCGGCGGCAACGTGGATCCGCTGGTGCTCCAGCGCACGCTGCGGCACGGCATGGCGGCGGCGGGCCGCTATCTCTCGTTGCGGCTGCGCCTCGCGGACCGGCCGGGTGCGCTGGCCGGGCTGCTGGGCGCGCTGTCGGTGGTCGACGCCAACGTCCTGGACGTCAGCCATGTCCGGACCGATCCGCGCCTCGGGCTGACCGAGGTGGAGGTGGAGCTGCACTTGGAGACGAAGGGGCCCGAGCACTGCGAGGAGGTCGCGACGGCGTTGCGCGAGGCGGGTTACCGCGTGATGCCGCAGCAGTGAGCCTGTCCGTCCGCGGCGTCCCGGCGTCGGGCGGCAAGACGCGACACAGTCGCGAAAAAAACCATTTGAGTATCGCGATGTATCGCGTTAATGTGGTGTCTGCTGTCGCGGCTTCGTCCTGTCATGCGGGGGAAACACGGCATATCCAGGATTTGCTCACGACAGCCAAGCCCACCCATCCACCTGCCACTCTGGGAGACTCTCCATGCCAGGCGCCATCTACGCCGAAGGCCTGGTCAAGACCTTCGGCGACGTACGGGCTCTGGACGGCGTCGATCTCGACGTCCCCGAAGGCACGGTTCTGGGACTTCTCGGCCCGAACGGCGCCGGCAAGACCACCACCGTGCGGGTTCTGACCACCCTTCTGCAGCCCGACAGCGGCAGCGCGGTCGTCGCGGGCATCGACGTGCTCAAGCATCCCAACGAGGTGCGCCGCTCCATCGGCCTCTCCGGTCAGTTCGCCGCCGTCGACGAGTATCTGACGGGGCGTGAGAACCTTCAGATGGTCGGCCAGCTTTACCAGATGAGCGCACGCGACGCCAAGGCCCGCGCCGCCGAGCTGCTGGAGCGGTTCAACCTCGCCGACGCCGCCGACCGCCCGGCCAAGACCTACTCCGGAGGCATGCGCCGCCGGCTGGACCTGGCCGCCGCACTGGTGGTCTCCCCGCCGGTGATGTTCATGGACGAGCCCACGACCGGACTCGACCCGCGCAACCGCCAGGCCCTCTGGGAGGTCATCGAGGAGCTCGTCGACGGCGGCACGACTCTGCTGCTGACGACCCAGTACCTCGAAGAGGCCGACCGGCTGGCCCATGACATCTGCGTCGTCGACCACGGCCGGGTCATCGCCCGCGGGACCGCCGACCAGCTCAAGGCGCAGACCGGCGGTGAGCGCGTCGAGGTGGTCGTTCATGTGAGCGAGCAGATAGCCCCGGCCCGCGAGGTCCTCGCAGGATTCGGCAAGGGCGAGGTCGCCGTCGCCGACCACACCAGAAAGCTCACGGTGCCCGTCACCGGCGGGGCCAAGCTGCTGGCCGAGGTGATCAGGGAGCTGGACGCCCGGGGGGTGGAGATCGACGACATCGGGCTGCGCAGGCCCACCCTCGACGATGTGTTCATCTCCCTCACCGGTCATGCGGCCGAGACCGAGACCGAGACCGAGACCGGCGCCGACGGCGCGGCGCAGCAGAAGGAGGCCGTGAAGTGACCGCCACCGCCACGAAGACCCAGGGCGGCGGCACCCTGCCAGCGGCCCCCCGCCCCCGTGGCGGCATCGTCCAGTCGGTGAACGACTCCCTCGTCGTCGCCCGGCGGAACCTGATCAGAATGATGCGGATCCCCGAAGTGGTCGTCTTCGGGCTGATCCAGCCGATCATGTTCGTGGTGCTCTTCAGCTATGTCTTCGGCGGCTCCATCGCCGTCGGGGGCAGCACCTCGCCGTCGGACTACCGCGAGTATCTGATGGCCGGCATCTTCGCCCAGACCGTCACCTTCGCCACGGCCGGCGCGGGCGCGGGCATCGCCGACGATATGCACAAGGGCCTGATCGACCGGTTCCGCTCACTGCCCATGGCGCGGGGAGCGGTGCTCACCGGCCGGACGCTGGCCGATCTGGTGCAGACGGCGCTGACGCTCGTCGTGCTCTCCCTCGTCGCGCTGATCGTCGGTTGGCGCACCCATGAGAACGCGGGCAAGGTGCTGGCGGGCTTCGCCCTGCTGCTGCTCCTCGGCTACGCCTTCTCCTGGATCGGCGCGGTGATCGGCCTGTCGGTGCGGACCCCGGAGGCGGCCACCTCGGGCGGGCTGGTCTGGCTCTTCCCGCTGACGTTCATCTCGAACGCCTTCGTGCCCTCCGACAACATGCCGACGGTGCTGCGGCACATCGCCGAGTGGAATCCCTTCAGCGCCACCGTGCAGGCGGCCCGTGAGCTGTTCGGCAACCTTCCGCCGGGCTACAAGGCGCCGGACGCCTGGCCGATGCAGCACCCGATCCTGGCCTCGGTCATCTGGTCGGTCCTGATCATCGCGTTCTTCCGGACGCTGGCGGTGCGCAAGTACCGCTCGGCCGCGGCCTGACACTCGGTGAGCCGACGCCTGTGACATGGCGAGGGGCCGCTCCCGCAACTCTGCGGGAGCGGCCCCTCGCCGTCGTCCGGCGCTCGGTCCGGGTCAGCCCGTGTACGGCTTGGCTTCGATGATCTTCACCATCGTCATCCTGCCGTTCGGCAGCTCATACTCCGCTTCCTCGCCGACCCGCTTGCCGTTCACACCGGCGCCGAGCGGGGACTGCGGCGAGTACGTCTCGATGTCACCGCTCGCGTACTCGCGCGAGGCCATGAGGAAGGTGAGGGTGTCGGTCTCGTCGCCGTCGAAGGCGACGGTGATGACCATGCCGGGCTCCGCGACGCCGTCATCCGCCGGAGCCTCGCCCACCTTGGCGTTTTCCAGGAGCTGGGTCAGCTGGCGCACACGGAGCTCCTGCTTGCCCTGCTCCTCCTTGGCCGCGTGGTACCCGCCGTTCTCCCGCAGGTCGCCCTCCTCACGCGCAGCCTCGATCTTCTTGGCGATCTCGACGCGCGCGGGACCAGACAGGTACTCCAGCTCCGCCTTGAGCTGGTCGTACGCCTCCTGGGTGAGCCAGGTGACGCTCTCGCTGGTCTGGGTCACAGGTGCTCCTTGTAGGTACTGGGAATACAAAGCATCGCCCTACCCAGAAGAATGGTCCTCCATGAGCGGGCGAAACCACGAGCCTAACAATTCCGGGCCCAAAGAGGGAGGACGAAAGCCATCAGAATGACGTATGCGCAGGTCATCGCCTACGCAACCGGGTCGGCCGGGCGTGGTCCGGGGCGAGCCGGCCGGTCGGGCAGCCGGGCAGATCAGCCGTGCCCGTCGGCCGGGTCCGGACCGTCGCGGGTCGGTCGGCCGGGTCCGGACCGACGCGGGCCCGTCGGCCGGGTCCGTCGAACCGAGGCCTCAGCGGGCGTGGCAGCCCACCAGCTCGGCGCTGGTCGCCTGCGCCGTCGTACGGACCTTCACCACCCGGTCGATCCGCGTCTGCCCCGGCCGGTCGACGGGCACCTCGAGACGACCGACCTCGACGCCCTCCTCAGAGCGGGAGCGCACCACGCAGCTTCCGGTCGCGTCCGCGTCCTTGCGCACCTCCAGATGCACCTGCACCTCGTCCGCGGAGGCCACGTCGAACTTGATGATCTCGGCGCTGATCTTCTGCCCCGCTATGTAGTCGTAGCCGAACCAGCCGACCATCGCCACCAGGCCGACGCCAAGCACCGCTCCGACGACCTTGAGCTTGCGGTCCGCGCGCTCATCCGCCGAGCGGCCGTAACGGCCCTCCGGGAGCTGCTGGCGCACCGCACTCATGATCGTCCCTTTCCACGGGCCGGACGCCGGAATTTTCCGCCCCCCGGTTCGGTCACTATAGAAGTCTCCGAATGTGACGGATGAACGAGGATCGAGTTTTGACTGAGCAGCTGCGACTGATGGCCGTCCACGCCCATCCCGACGACGAGTCGTCCAAGGGCGCGGCCACGATGGCGAAGTATGTGTCCGAGGGGGTGGACGTGCTGGTCGTGACCTGCACGGGGGGCGAGCGCGGCTCCATCCTCAACCCCAAGCTCCAGGGTGACGCCTATATCGAGGAGCACATCCACGAGGTCCGCAAGAGAGAGATGGACGAGGCCCGGGAGATCCTCGGCGTACGCCAGGAGTGGCTCGGCTTCGTCGACTCCGGCCTGCCCGAAGGCGACCCGCTGCCTCCGCTGCCGCAGGGCTGCTTCGCACTGGAGGACGTGGACAAGGCGGCGGGGCGGCTGGTGAAGTCCATCCGCTCCTTCAGGCCCCAGGTGATCACCACGTACGACGAGAACGGCGGCTATCCGCACCCCGACCACATCATGACCCACAAGATCACGATGGTGGCCTTCGACGGGGCGGCGGACGCGGAGAAGTTCCCCGAAAGCGAGTTCGGGCCCGTCTGGCAGCCGCAGAAGCTCTACTACAACCAGGGCTTCAACCGTCCGCGCACGCTCGCGCTGCACGAGGCGCTGCTGGAGCGCGGAATGGACTCCCCGTACGGGGAGTGGCTCAAGCGCTGGAAGGAGTTCGAGCGCGCGGAGCGGACGCTGACCACGCACGTCCCGTGTGCGGACTTCTTCGAGATCCGCGACAAGGCGCTGATCGCGCACGCGACGCAGATCGACCCGGACGGCGGCTGGTTCAAGGTGCCGATGGAGATCCAGAAGGAGGTCTGGCCGACGGAGGAGTACGAGCTGGCGAAGTCGCTCGTCGACACCTCCCTCCCCGAGGACGACCTCTTCGCGGGCGTCCGGGACAATGCCTGACATGAGCGCAAGCGCACACATCGCAGCGACGCATCTCGTACCGCTCGCCAAGGAGCTCGACGAGAACAAGGTCACGCCCGGAGTCCTCGGCTTCCTCGTCTTCGCCGCGCTGGCGGTGGGGGTGTGGTTCCTGATGAAGTCCATGAACCGCCACATGGGGCGGGTCGACTTCGAGGAGGCGCTGGAGCCGGGGGCGGCGACGCCGTCGAAGAAGGACGCGCCGGGCACGGCCTGATCCCAATGCCGGGGGCTTTTCACCCCCGGACCCCTGCGGGCTCCGAAGGGACCCGGTCCCGCGGCGGCCGCGCCGCTGCGGGACCGCTACGGCGGTTCTCGCCGGCGGCGGGGCGCTATCCCTCCCCGCCCACCGGCACCCCCATGACCTCACGCGCGTGGCGGTTCGGGACCATGCCCAGGGCCCAGGCCTGCCAGCCGTCCTCAAGGCGGATGCCTCGGGTCAGCATCACGGAGAGGGCCTCCGCGCAGTCCTCCAGCTTGGCGTCGCGGAAGGGGTGCGGGGCGGCCAGGAGGCGGGCCAGTTCCTCCTCGGCGACGGCGGCGCCGACCTCGGAGCCGCCGGGAGAGGCGTACGGCAGCAGCGTGCAGCGCAGGAACGCCGCCCAGTCCGCGCCGCGCCGGTCCCCGTACGAGGCGAACAGCGCGGCCGCCTCGTCGCACAGCTGAAGCGCCTGGGCGGCCCGGTTGTTGCCCGCGTCGATCACCGCCAGCTCCAGACAGGTCCAGGCGGCGCCGTGCGCCACGCCGATGCGGGTGAAGTCGGCGCGGGCGTCGGTCAGCAGCTGGCGGGCGAAGCCGGAGTTCCGCAGACTGCCGGTGCGGGCGGCGCGCTGGTCCCGGGTGACCCGGCCCGAGTGGTGACGGGAGCAGGCAAGCCCGTATACATCCCGCATCCGCGAGAACATCGTCCGCGCCCGCTCCAGCTCCCGCACCGCCTGATCGCGGTCGCCGCGCTCCTCCAGCGCCTGCCCCAGGTAGTACAGGGTCCATGCCTCGCCGCGTGCGTCCTCGCTGTCCCGGTGCCGCGACAGGGCCTGGCGGAGCTGGTCCACCGCCGCCGACGCGTCGCCGTCCACCAGGCGGGCCCGGGCGAGCTGGGTGAGCGCCCAGGCCTCGCCTCTGCCGTCACGGGTGCGCCCGTACAACTCCAGCGCGGCCCGCAGCTCCGTCTCCGCGCGGGGCACATCGCCCATCCGCAGGCACACCTGTCCCAGCTGGAAGTGGGTCCAGGCCTCGCCGTGCAGGGACTCGTTCTCCCGGTGCAGCTCCATGGCGTCGGCCAGCAGGGTCAGCGCCTCCGCCAGGTTCGCCCGGTCGCGTTCCACGGCGGCGAGCGCGTGCAGCGACCAGGCCCGGTCGCCGGACCGCTCCTCCGCGGACTGGAGGGCTGCCGCCTCCCGCAGCTTCGCCGCCGCCTCCGTCAGGTTGCCCTGGTGGTGCAGGGTGATGCCGAGCGAGCAGAGCGCCAGCGCCTCGCCCGGCTCGTTGTGCGCCTCGCGGTAGAGGCCGACGACGGACGTCAGGGTAGTGCGGGCCGTGTCCAGCTCGCCGAGCTGGCGGGCGGCGATGCCGGTGCGGTACTGCACCGAACGTTCCAGCAGCCCCTGGCCCACCGCCTGCGACAGCTCGCTGATCTCACCGAGGCGGTACAGGTCGCCGCGCAGCAGGCAGTAGTCGCACAGCGCGCCCAGCAGGTTCAGCACCGCCTGCTGGTTGACGCCCTCCGCATGCCGCAGGGCGGAGGTGATGAAGCTTGACTCGTCGTCCAGCCAGCGCAGCGCCGCGTCCAGGGAGGGGAAGCCGTGCGCCCCGAACCGGCCGGCCCGCGTCGACCGCTTTCCGTCGACCATGTGGATCACGGCGCCGGCCAGCTCCGCGTAGTTCTGGATCAGCCGTTCCTGCGCGGCCGTGCGATCGGCGGGCTTCTCCTCGTCCAGCAGCCGGGCGCGGGAGAAGGCCCGTACGGCGTCATGCAGCCGGTACCGGCCGGAGCGCACCGGGTCGATCAGGCCGGCGCGGGCCAACTCGGCGAGCAGCTGCTGCGCTTCCTGGTCGTCGGCGGCGAGCAGCGCGGCCGCCGCGGCGGCGCCCAGGGAGGCCCGCCCGGCGAGCGCGAGCCGCCGCAGCAGCAGCCGGGCCGGTTCCGGCAGCCCGTCGTAGCGGAGCCGCAGGGCGCGCTCCAGCGGATCGCCGCCGCCCTGCGGTACGGCGGGGGCGGCGGGGTCCTGCGGTACCGATAGGTCGGTGGTGCCTTGCGGTGCGGCGGGGTCGGCGGGGTCCTGCGGTACCGATGGGTCGGCGGTGCCTTGCGGTGCGGCGGGGGCTGCGGGGTCCTGCGGTACGGATGGGTCGGTGGTGCCTTGCGGTACGGCGAGGTCGGCGGCGAGCTGTTGCAGGGAGCGAGCGGGGCCGAGCGAGGAGCCCGCGATGCGCAGCGCGAGCGGCAGCCCGGCGCACAACTCGCGCACCCGCTCGGCGGCCTGAGCGTCGTACGGTCCGGTCTCCCGGCCCTCCGCGGACGCCCGCAGCAGCTCCTCGGCGGCGGCCGGGTCCAGCGGGTCCACGGACAGCTCGTGCACCCAGGCGGGCAGGTCGTCCGGGAACTTCATCCGCTCGCGGGAGGTGACCAGCACCAGGCTGTCAGACCGCTCCGGCACCAGCGCGCGCACCTGCTCCGGGTCGCTCGCGTCGTCGAGCACCACGGTCACCGGCACGCCGGTCAGATGCTGGTGGTACAGCTCGCCGAGCCGCCGCACCTGCTGCTCGGCGGAGGTGCGTTCGGCGGCGCGCTCACGGAACAGCAGCTGCTCGCGCGGTGCGCCCAGCCGGTTCAGCAGATGCAGCAGGGCGTCGCGGGTGGACAGCGGATGCTCGCTCCCGCCGCGGAGGTCGACCAGACACGCGCCTTTGAACTGGTCCTTGAGGTGGTGAGCCGCCCGCACCGCGAGCGTGGTGCGGCCCGCGCCGGGAGTGCCGTGCAGCACGACGACCGTGGGCCGGGTCCGCGTCGAGGCCCGGGCGGCGTGCACCCACTGGGCGATCTGCGTCAGCTGGTCGCGGCGGCCGGCGAACGGCCCTTCGGGCTGCGGCAGATGCGCGAACGACTGCTCCAGTGCGGACCGGCGGCGTGCGGCGGCGCTGCGGTTCCCGCCGCGGAGCTGCGGCTGCCGTACGACGTCCGCCTTCTTGGACCCCGTACGGGTGGTGGAGGCGAGCATCCGCTGCTGGTCGAGGAACGGCCGGATGCCCCGCACCTCCAGCGCCGTCAGCCACTGCAGCCTCAGCTGCTCGGGGCCGCCGGGGCGGCCGAGAACAGCTGCCCTGCGGTGCGCGGCGGGCCAGTGGGCGGCGGTCACCCTGGCGACCGTGGTCGCGGCCCCCGCGACCGCGACCACGGCTCCGGCGCTCAGGGCGGTGCCCGTCGCGGTGCCCAACGCCATGTCCGCGCCGACGGCTGCGACCGCGGCAACGGCCGTCACCAGCGCCGGAGTCGACACGTTCTGCCGGCTGAAGCGAGCGGACAGGGGCTCCTGCCCGGCCTCCGCCTCGGCCAGCGCCCGCTCGTACGCCGTGTACTCCTCCTGTGCGGCCGCCGCCATGCCGTCGAGCGCGGCCCGCGCGCGTGTCAGCAGCACGCCGGAGTCGCCGCGGCCGCCCGTCCGCCGCAGCTCCTCCTCCACCGCCCGCACCAACAGCCGCTCGGCATCCGCCCGGTGGCTGTCCCGCATATGCGTCCCCCTCCGAGAGCCAGTTCCTGTACAGGCGTCAAGTGTGCTGCGAGACACGCGGAAGCGCGAGGGAGCGCGGAGGCGTGCGCCCGGGAGTCCGGTTCAGTCGATGCGCTTTCCCGTCGGGCCCTCGGGCCGCTCCGAGGCGCAGTCCGGCCCCCGTCGCCGCCCGCGCCGGACCGCCTCGGCGCCCCATGTCACCGGCGGCACGAGGTCAGCCGACTTCGTCGAGCTTGCGGTGGAGCGTGGCGGCGAAGTCCTCGGCGGCCATCAGCTGGGCCCGCAGCTTCTCGCAGCGTGCGTCGGCGACCTTCTGGTACGCGTCCAGCCGCTCGCGCAGGCGCTGTCGCTCGTCCTCGGCAGGGGCGTTGTCGGCGGCGGTGATCCGGTCGATGATTCCCAGCAGCTCCCGCATCTCCTCCAGCGAGAAGTCCAGCGGCTTCATCCGGCGGACCACCATGAGCCGGTCGACGTCGGCTTCCGTGTAGAGACGGAAGCCGCCCTTGCTGCGGGCGGACGGTGTGACGAGGCCCACGTCCTCGTAATGGCGGATCGTGCGGAGCGACAGACCGGTCCTCTCGGCAACCTCACCGATCTGCATCTGCCGTGCCTGGTCCGCCATTGTCTGCCTTCTCCGTCCCACCGTGCACGCCGTGACTGGCCGGCTCCACCCCGGATGAATGGCTGGAGTCACAGCCCGAACGTGCCGTTTATCTGCATTTCACAAGCCTCACGTCGCACTCTGCCCTCACGTCAGGGTAGAGTCATGGATGTTCGCCGCCAATGCGGTCCAGACCGGGCCGCACCCGGGCGGCGACCCAAGGCTTCCGGGCAATGATGCCCGACCGGCGGCCTCCCGGCCGCCTCTCCCACTGGCAGGGCCCCCGTCGCGGCCGGGCCGCCGGGGACTGACCTCGGTAACGGAGTCGAGTACGAAGCGCGCTTGCGTCCAGCGGTTGGGCGTGTGCGCACGGAACAAGAAACGGTTGCATGTCCTCACCGCTCGCCGCTGTGCCCAAGCCGTCCAAGCCCGACTGGCTCGCTTCGCCCAGGGTCTTCCGCACCGAGGTCCTCGCCGGGCTCGTGGTCGCCCTGGCGCTGATCCCCGAGGCGATCTCCTTCTCGATCATCGCGGGAGTCGACCCGGCCGTCGGGCTCTTCGCCTCCTTCACCATGGCGGTGGTCATCGCGATCGTGGGTGGCCGCAAGGCGATGATCTCCGCCGCGACCGGCGCCATAGCCCTGGTGATCGCCCCGCTGAACCAGGAGTACGGCCTCGGCTACCTGATAGCCGCAGTCATTCTCGGCGGTCTGATGCAGATAGCCCTCGGCGCGCTCGGGGTGGCCAAGCTGATGCGGTTCATTCCGCGCAGCGTCATGGTCGGCTTCGTCAACGCCCTCGCCATCCTGATCTTCATGGCGCAGGTGCCGGAGATGAGCGATGTGCCCTGGGTGGTGTACCCGCTGATCGCCGCCGGCCTGCTGATGATGGTCTTCTTCCCGAAGCTGACCAATGTCGTCCCCGCGCCGCTGGTCTCCATCGTCGTCCTGACCGTCATCACGATCGGCGCGGGTCTCGCGGTGCCGACCGTGGGCGACAAGGGCGAGCTGCCGTCCTCGCTGCCGGTGCCGGGGCTGCCGGACGTGCCGTTCACCATGGACACGCTGACGACCATCGCCCCGTACGCCTTCGCCTTCGCGCTGGTCGGGCTGATGGAGTCGCTGATGACGGCCAAGCTGGTCGACGACCTCACCGACACCCACTCCAACAAGACCCGCGAGTCCATCGGCCAGGGCATCGCCAACATCGTCACCGGCTTCTTCGGCGGCATGGGCGGCTGCGCCATGATCGGTCAGACGATGATCAACGTGAAGGTCTCCGGCGCCCGCACGCGGCTGTCGACCTTCCTCGCCGGCTCCTTCCTGATGGTGCTGTGCATCGTCTTCGGGCCGGTCGTCTCGGACATCCCGATGGCCGCCCTGGTCGCCGTCATGATCATGGTGTCGGTCGCCACCTTCGACTGGCACTCCATCGCCCCGAAGACCCTCCAGCGCCTGCCGGTCGGCGAGACCACCGTCATGGCCGTCACCGTCGCCGTCGTCGTCGCCACGCACAACCTCGCCATCGGCGTCATCGTCGGCTCCGTCGCCGCCATGGTGATCTTCGCCAAGAGGGTGGCCCACATGGCCGAGGTCACCGGAGTCGTCGACCCGGACGGCAACCAGGTCGTGTACGCGGTCACGGGCGAGCTGTTCTTCGCCTCCTCCAACGACCTCGTCTACCAGTTCGACTACAAGGACGACCCGGACGACGTCGTCATCGACCTGTCCGACGCCCACATCTGGGACGCCTCCTCCGTCGCCGCCCTCGACGCCATCGAGACCAAGTACAACCAGCGCGGCAAGAAGGTCACCATCATCGGCCTGAACAAGCCCAGCGCCGACATGCACGGCAAGCTCGCCGGACAGCTCACCGGCCACTGAGGGCGGCCGGTCCGCGCACGGCGGCGCGAACCGGCCTCCCACGCCCGGTCCCCGGGCCGGGTCACGCCGTGCGCGCGGTCACCCGGTCTCCCGGGAGCCGGGCAGCGCTCATGCGCTGCTCGCCGAACCGGCGCTGCTGAACGTGCCCGACGGGGTGGAGATGGAGCTCCCGGTGCCGGCGGTGCCGAAGGTGCTGCCCGGCGCGTGCGCGGACGGCAGCACCTCCAGCTCCGGGAGTTCCTGAGCGAGGCTCAGGTCGAGCGCCTTCAGCGGGTTCAGACGGTCGTCGTCTGCTGAGTCGGACATGGTCGCCTCCTGTTCTGCGGCCGGCAGGCTGTCGCCCGCCGGAAGGGGTGTCGTATTCGGGTCGTGTGGTGCTCGGGTCGTGTGGTGCTCGGGTCGTGTGGTGCGCGGGTGGTGTCGTGCGCTGCCGGGTCAGTGGCTGCCTGCCGTGCCGGCGCTGCTCAGCGAGCCCGCCGGGCAGGACGCGCAGCTGATGCTGCTGGCGCTGCCGAGGGTGCTGCCGGGCGCCTGGGCGGACGGCAGCGGTTCCAGCTCCGGCAGTTCCTGTTCCAGGACGAGTTCAAGGTTGTGCGTCTCTGACACGTGACTCTCCTTCTCCGTGGTCGTGTTCCGGTCGGTCGTCGGCGACGGGTGGGACGGCGCCCCGCCCGGTCCTGACGGCTACTTCGAGCTCAGCGTGCTGGCGGTGCCCCAGGTCATGGCGGGGCACGAGCCGGAGCCCACGGTGGCGGCGCAGGAGACGTTGCCCGCGGAGTACTCCTCGGGGAGCACCTCCAGCTCCGGCGCTTCCTGCTCCAGGCGCAGATCGAGATCGTTCACGACGGTTCTCCTTCGTTGGGTGTTGGTGTGTCCGCCCCCCGACCGCCGGGGGGCGGGACCGGCCCCGGGCGGGCCGGGCGACGGTGTGCGCGGTACGCGCGCGCCTGCGCGTCAGCCGGCGCTGCTGGCGGAGCCCACGCTGCCGATCGACCCCGCGGGGCAGGAGAAGGAGCCGGCAGTGCTGACGCAGCCGGCGGAGGACCCCGCGGACTGGGTGTCCGGCAGGACCTCGATCTCGGGTGCTTCCTGCTCCAGGTGCAGGTCCAGGTCGTTCATCTGAGTTCCTCTCTGATCGTCGTGATCACTGGGTTCCGGTCCGGTCGGACGGGACCGGTACGGCGCACGGATGCGCGCCGGGTCTGGGGCCTGGGTCTCTCCGGCTGGGGGCGGGACGAGACCCCGGCGGAAGCGGCCCCGGGGAGGCGGGGCGCTGCTCGCGGCGGGCGGATTCAGAGGCCGACGGGGACGGCATGGTCGCCCTCCTGGGCGGCCCGCCCGAGGACGGCTTCCTCCAGAGGCAGGAAGCCGAGTCGGTTGAGAGTCATGTGCATGTGCATCAGGAGGAGCCGGGAGGCGACCGCCTCCGGGTCCACGGCCAGCGCCCGGTGAACTCCGTCCACGACCCGCTCGGCCAACCGGACGAGCGGTTCCGCCTGATCCGCAGCGCCGGCACGCGCGGCGGCCCGCCAGCGCGCCGCTGACTCCTCCGCCTGGCCCAGCCCCGTCGGATCGCCGTCCAGGACGGCCGTCCAGTGCCGCCAGTGCAGTCGCCAGACGCGGCTGCGCTGTGCCGGGCCGAGGCTGCCGGTGCAGGCCCGGAGGAACTCCAGCGCGAGCAGGGCGCGCGCCGTGCGGTCGGCGCCCGTAGCCGCCACGGTGGCGAGCGCCGCCCGGCTGCTCGCCTGGAACACCTCCTCGGCGATCTCGGTGGCGGCGGGGGACCCGTAGTAGTGGTGCTCCCTGCTGTAGACGCCCAGGGACAGACGCCGGTGACCGCGCCGCGGGGTGAAGTCCTCCGCCGCCGGATGGAGTCGGCGGACCTCGCCCGGGGCGGTCCTGCGACGGTCGGATCGACGCCAGAGCTCCCGTCCCGCGGCCCAGCACGCGTCCATCGCGGCGGGCGGACCGTAGAAGCGCAGTCGCAGATGCGGACCGTCGGCGTCGGCGTAGCGGATGAAGAACCAGCGAGCGGCGCCGAGCCGTTCGGCCGCGGCCGCCCAGTCCGGGACCAGGGTGCCCAGCAGGAGTTCCCCGTCCTGGTGGCTGGTGTGGTGCAGGCGTGCGTACAGCCATTCCGGTGTGTCCATTGTGTCCATCTCAGTGCCGCCCTCCTGCCGTCGGGCTGGTGCGGGCCACGTGCAGGCAGTGCTCCACCACGCGCTCCCGGCCCCCGACCCGTCCGGTGGGGTCCTCGCGGTCCGGCAGGCACTCGGTGAAGACCACCGGCGCCCCGGGCCGATCGGGCAGCCGGTGCAGTGCCTCCAGTCCGACGGGTGAGGCGAAGGCGATCCACAGCGGCTTGCGGAGTGCGTCGCGCCGGGGGAAGCCGGTCCCGCATCGCACATAGACCTCCGCGGGCATGCCCCTGGACCGCCGCCAGCCGTCCACGCGTTCGAGGAAGTCGGGCCAGTCCTCGCCCGAAGCCCGTCGGGGAACCTCGGAGCTGTCGCACCGCCAGTGGGCCCGGCACACCACCGCCCGCCCGATGCTCCGACGGGGGAACGCGCCGTTCCGCACGCTGACCGGACCGTCCGTACGGGTCCCGTCGGCCTGCCCCGGGGGAAGCCACCAGGGATCCGCCAGGGTCAGCAGCACCCGTGCCGCGCCGCCCACCAGGTGCCGGGGCACGGTCCCCAGGTAGACGGGGGCGACCGGTCCCGCACCGCGGCGGCGCAGTTCCAGCGCGTGGCGGTCCGGGTCGTGCACGAGCTGCAACTCCGTCACCGGGGCTCCGGGCCCGTACGGCCGGGCGGTACCCGGCCAGTGGAGCGCGGGCAGCAGTCCGCCGCTGTCGGCCTGGAGCGGGTTGGCCTCTCTGGCCGGCACGAACTCCAGGCACTCGGCCTGCGGGTAGAGGGTCGCGACCCAGTTCCGCAGCCGGTCGGCGAACCCTGCTCCGCCCGGTCCGTCGAGCAGTCGGTGGAACCTCGCGGCGATGGCTCCGCAGCCTGAGGAGATCTGGTTGACGACCACCAGGGGGCCCTCGTCACGGCCACGGGCGTGCTGGTAGAGGACCGCGAGGGAGGGCAGGCAGCTCGACCGGCCCGGCCGGGCGGGCCGCGGGGCACCTGGCGGCCCGGTCTGCGGTGCCCCGGTCTGCGGTGCCCCGCTCTGCGTCGCCCCGCTCTGCGGTGCCCCGGTCTGCGGTGCCCCGGTCTGCGGCGGCCCGGTCTGCGGCGGCCCGCTCTGCGGTGCCCCGGTCTGCGGTGCCCCGGTCTGCGGTGCCCCGGTCTGCGGCGGCCCGCTCTGCGGTGCCCCGGTCTGCGGTGCCCCGGTCTGCGGCGGCCCGCTCTGCGGTGCCCCGCTCTGCGTCGCCCCGCTCTGCGTCGCCCCGCTCTGCGTCGCCCCTGGCGGAGCGGTCCGCGGCGGCCCGGTCTCGGCGAGGTCCGTGCAGAAGGCGAAGACGTCCTCGCACACGCCGCCGTCGCCGAAGCGGGCGACGAAGGCGTCGGTGACGGCCTGGTACTCGTCCGAGACCCGGAGGGAAGCGCAGGCCGCCCCGGCGTGGCGCAGCACGGCCCTGCGGGCCTCGCCGACCGGCGGGTCGACCCCGACCGCGCCGGCACGGTCCTCGTAGACCGGCGTGACCGCGTTGAGCGGCCACTCGTCGGGGGCGTCCAGCTCCCTCAGCGCGGCGGCGAGGGCGGCGTCGAGGCCCCGCAGTCCCTGGGACCGCTGGGACGGGGTGCCGTCAGCGATACGGGCAAGGTGTCCGGCCGCCTCGGTCAGCAGCTCGGCGGCCGTCCGGCCGGACGCGTCCGGCGCGGACGCCAGCAGACCGGCGAGCCAGGGCATGAGGCGGTCCGGCGGACAGGGGTCGTCGACACAGACCAGGCCGCTCGCCAGATAGCGCCCCAGCCGGTCCGCGGACAGCCGCCCCGGCTCCTCGAAGCGCGCCGGCTCGCCGAGGACGGAGCTGAGATCCGGCCGCCGGCGGGCGTCCACCGACAGCTGGTGGGACCAGGCCCAGCCGTCGCCGGCCGACAGGAGCGGCACGCTCAACCGGGCCGTTCCCCCCGCTCCCCTGAGGGAGTCGTTGGCCCGCCACACCAGCTGGTCGCGTACCTCGGCCCGGGTGGCCGCCGTGTGCAGCAGCACCCGGCCGACCAGGGGGTGGAGACCGACCCGGACCCGTTCCCCGTGCGCCGCGCCCGGGACGACCACGTCCGTGAGCGACGAGAGCGGGCTGGCCTTCAGCGTGGTGCGGACGGCGTACCCGTACGCGGTCACCCGTTCCCCACGGTCCAGCGCCCGGTCCTTGGCCATCCGCGCGAAGAACACCGGGGAGACCACGGAGAGGGCCCGGGCCACCGCCGGCTCCGCCATGAGCGCGGCCAGGGATCGCTCCTGCTCCGCGTGGGTCTCCGCCACCGCCTGCCGCAGGTCCGACCGGTGTGTCCGGAGCCGCTCGGCGCTCTCCGCCCAGCGGTGCAGCGCGGAGCAGTCCGCCTTGGTCCCGCACAGGACGGAGGCCACCTCGGCGACCAGCGCAGGGGGCGCCGGCACAGGATCGGCCGCATGCGCGGCCCGTCGCCACCGGAGGGCCGCCCGGCGACCGGACGCCGAGTCCATCAGCGGCACGGCCGCGTACAGCAGTTCCGCCACTTCGACGCCCAGGGCGTGCAGGTCGGCGCGGGCGGCGGCGATCCGGTCGAGGAGCCGCGCGAGCGGTTCGGCGGCCAGGACCGCCACGGACCGCGCCGGCAGCCCGGCCACGCGGGCCAGAGCAGGTCCCTCGACGAGCGTGTGGCCGGTGGTGTCCACGCCGTCGTTCCCGAGCATGGTGCGGGTCATGCCGTCCACCCCGTCAACAGCGCCAGCGAGCGGGCGACGAAGACCGCGATGGCCAGTGCGTAGACCAGGCAGACGAGTCCGAACAGCTGGTACCGGACACGCTGGGAGCGGCTTCGAGCGGCGAGCCAGCTCGGCGGCGCCTGGCGCAGGATCCGGCAGCGCAGTGCGGTCAGCGCCCGGGACCGCAGGTTGACCGCGCCGAACGCGGCCTCCAGCGCGTGGTACCCGTCGGTGGGCAGCAGCGGGTTCAGGTTGGCCAGCAGCAGGCCGAGTTGGAGCCAGACCATCACCACCGAGAGCTGGGCGGCGCCGCCGCTCGCGGTGAGCGCGAGCACGGCCCAGCCGCCGAGCCACAGCATGTCCAGCGCCACGCCGGCGAGGGCGATGACCGCCCGCGGTCCGCGGGTGCGCAGCCGGTAGGCGTCGGTGCGGTCCACATAGGCCGCGGGCACGAGGTAGAACAGCAGCCCGATGCCGATCTCCCTGACCCGCACGCCGTAGAACCGGCAGGCCACCCCGTGGCTCAGCTCGTGGACCACGGTCTGCACGATCATGAGTCCGACGATCAGGGCCCAGCCCGTGCCCAGCCCGGACAGACTCGGGCCCTCGGCCGCGGCCTGCGAGGCGACGACAGTGCCCGCGGCGATCAGACTGCCGACGGCCGCCGCCGTCCACAGGACGCCGAACAGGCCCGGCGCGCGCCGCAGTACGGCGGCCACCGGATCCAGTACGTCGGACACGCGCGGTCCCACCAGAGCCCGGCGCGGCATATGACTGCTCCGGGCGAACCGGACAGCCGCCTCCTGCCGTCCCCGGGCGGGCGGGACGGTGAGGAGCCCGGCCGCCCGCAACTCGCCGAGGAAGTCCAGCACCATCCGCTCGGCGTTCCCGTCGGCGTCCGGTCGGCCGGCGCCGACCGCGCGGCGGGCGAACTCCCGCCCGGTCACAGTGCCGTCGAGTGCCGTGAGGATGGCAGCTCCGCTGCGGGAGAGCCTGGTGTAGTGGCCGCCCGCCGGGTCGTAGGCGAGGGGCTCGCCGTTGAGCCCTTCGGTGATCTCGATGTCCGGCCGGGCGGCGGGTCGTTCGGTGTCCAGCCAGGACGGCGGTGGGGTGCCGGCGCTCGCGCCGGCGGTCTGTGTGGTCATCGCCGGGAGCCGCCCTCGGGTGACGCGGAACGCCGTGGGCGGCCGAGGGCCAGGCCGAGGAGCTGGGCCCGGCCCGCGCCGTCCAGACCGAGATGGTTGCGGCCGGCGGCGCTCAGCACCCCCGCGAATACGGAGCCGACGGCGCCGCCGCACAGGGACGCCAGCCACACGGAGTGCGCGAATGCCGCGCCCCGAGCCAGGAGTTGCCGATGGCCGGTCACGCCGTACCGTGCCACGGCCGTCGCAAGGTCGCCGTGCACCACGACCACGGCCGGAGCCCGGGCGAACTCGAGCTGGAGCACCAGGTCTTCCAGCGGCGGCAGCTCGCCGGGCTCCGGGGTGGGGCCCGGCGCTCCCGCGCCGTAGCGATAGACGCCCCGGGGGAGGCCCTCGACGCTGTGGGCGAGGACGGTCGCCACCGGGGAGGGCAGTTCGGGGAAGGCCGGCTGCCAGAGGCGGGCGTCCTGCTCGCGGGCATAGTCCAGAGCCCGGGGCAGCAGAGTTCCGTCGAGGGGCTCATGGGACCAGGCACGCACCGCTCCCCGCCTGCGCAGGGCCTCGACGGGACTGCCCGGCACGGCCACGGGCGCCCGGGGCGGGGGCTCATGCGTCGCCGGCGGCGTGGACGCGGGCGGCGCGGTCAGCAGGTCCTCGGTGAGACGGCCGATGTCGATCAGCGGCACGGGGCGCTCCCTTCCTGACGGAGCTGCACGGCTGCGGTGAGGAGCGCGGGACCGCTGACGCCGGTCACCGTCTCCCGGTGGGGTTGGAGGACATGGGGGTCGAGAAGCCGGAGTGCCGTCCGGGTCGCGGAGGAGACGAGGCCCAGTTGGGCCAGCGCGCATCCGGTGTCGAGGTTCCCGACCCGGTAGGAGAACGGCCCGTACTTGCGGGCGACCCGTCCGATGTCCGAGGCGAGGACCAGGTAGACGTCCGGAACGCCCGACTCCTTGTCCGGCGGCGCTCCCAGTGCGGTCAACACGGCGCGCGCGTAATCGGCATGAGGGTGCATCGCGGTCAGGGCGTGTGCCGCGGCGTCGTAGTAGTGGATGCCGTCGGCGAGCCCCGGCACACCGCGGAGCACCGCGTAGGCGTGGCAGGACCCGAGATTCCCGCCGCTGGGCGACCAGCGGTTCACCCGGCCGGGATCGGTGGCCTCGCCGGCGTCGGAGGGTGCGCGCAGCCCGGCGGTGAAGCGGAGCGCCGCCGCGAGCACGGTGGGCCAGTCCGCGGGTTCCTCCGCGGCGGAAAGGGCCTGGAGCTCGGCCAGGTTCAGCTCGGGCAGCGGCTGGCGCGGGTTGCTCGGGTACCGCAGGTGCTCGAACTGCAGGCCGACGTTCTCGGGACGGAAGTGGTGCTGGTGGGCCTTCGGGTTGACCAGGTGCCGGGGCGGGAAGCCGACGGCGTGTTCGTAGTGCAGCGGTGCGGCCGGCAGCGGGTCGGTGCGCTCGGCGGACGTGGGGTAGCAGGTGGGGCAGTCGGTCTCGGGGGTCAGCTTGTACACGCTGGTGGTCGCGTTCGCCAGGTCCACTGCCAGTTGCCCGCCGAGGGACTGGGCCGGTTCGTTGCGGAGCAGCAGCGCCCGGACCTCTTCGGCGATCAGCCCGGCCGCGACCATCGAGCCCGCGGTGGGAACCGACTCCCACAGGACGGGATCGCTCTCCGGTCCCACCGCGGCGCGGGCGCAGCGTGCGCAGGCCGTCGCCGTGGGGTCGACCAGCGGGCCGACGAGAACGCGGCCGTCCCGCTCGTCCACCAGCAGCAGGCGCAGGCCGCGGTCCGCGGTGGCCTCGACCATCCGGTCGACCGTGTCGGCGGGGGCGGCCAGGTCGACCACCACCAGGGCGTCGCTCGCCAGCGTCTTCGCCGAGGCCGGTGTGGCCTGCGAGACGTCGGTGATGCCGAGGTCGGCGAGTGCCGCCCGCAGCGGAGCCCGCCAGGATTCCCGGACGGCGAGGCGGACCCGGGACCACAGGGCGGCCTGGGCCATCAGGCTGGAATGGGCGTGGACACGGCTGCAGTCCAGGGTCCGGGACATCCAGATCGCGGCGGACGATGACGGCCCCGTCCCCTCCGGCAGGGCGACCGCCTGTTCCGCGTCCTCCAGTACGCCGCCGAAGTAGAGGGTCGCCACCGCCTGACCGACGGCCTTCAGGCTCCAGCCGGTCGCCTCGGCCAGGGCGGCGTGGTCCCGGGTGCCGTCGAGCAGGGGCAGCAGGGTCTGCCGGAGCACCGCGGCGGATGCTCCGCGCAGGTGCTGGCGCTCGGCCGCGCCGTCGACGACCACTCCTTCGGGCGTGTCGACGATGTGCAGTCCACGGCAGAGCTGCGGGCGTTCAGGCACCCGGAACTGCGGATCGCCCTGAACGGCGGCGGCCAGTACGGCGGCGGGGGTGCCGCGCCGGCGGGTGTCGTTCGCGGGTGCGTTCACCGTCCGCCTCCGCCTCCGGCCCCTGCACCGGCCCTGGCCCCTGCACCGGCCCCTGCCCCGGCGGCCGGCGGTCGGGTCAGGTCTTCGGCGAGTTCGCGCCAGCCGTCGTCGGGGTCGACGGAAGGTCCGCACTCCGGGCAGCCGTGGACCCCGAGGACCGTGTCGGCGAAGAGCGAGCGGGTCAACACGTTGTAGAACACGACATGGCCCGGCGCGACGGTCCGCTCCGTGAGGTGACGGGACACCAGGTCGGCCGTGACACCGGCGGCGATCAACGCCTGGGCGTCGGTGTAGCCGGTGACCCCGTTCTCGGGCGCCGCGTCGAACGCCGTCTCCAGCGCCTGCGTCACAGGGCGTCCCTGGTCGTGCTGCGCTCTGCGCCGGAGGTAGCAGGAGTAGCACGATCCTTCGCCCGGCACGACGAGCGGTCCCACCCGGATCACCGGGTACTCCTGCACTACCGGGAGCCAGGCCGTGCCCCAGGCCGCATGGAGCCGGGCGACCCGGGCCAGCAGGGCGGACTCATGGCGCCAGAGGGCAACGACGCGGAACGCGGCAGGGGGCCACTCGGCGGATCGGCGTCCGTGCACGTCGGCGGGGGACGATCGCCAGCCGGCTGTTCTGGACAGGTGGTCGGCCACGCTCCGGCCGAACGTACCGGTCCACAGGACGTGGGTGGGTTCTCGGGTGAGCGGCACGGGGTTCTCCTAGTGCTGCAGGGCAGTGCACCTGGATCTGCCGGCTTGCCTGGCGGCGAGAGCAGGAGGTGCACAATGAGCTGTCATGGGCTTGTCGCCTGTGCCCCCGGGTCCGCCAGGGCCGGAGGGCTGGGGGCTTCCCGGGCCCGGGGGCTGCGGGATCGGCGCGGCGCGGGCATGCGAGCCCGGCACGATCCGAACGAGAGGGTCTAGGCGAAGGGCTGGGGGTGGGGGTTGAGCTCGTGCTCGGGACGGCTGGTGAATCCCATCGCCTCGGGTGCGCGGTAGAGCCGGGGGTGGCCGAGGTACCGGTTCCGGTGGACGAAGGACAGGGGCATCAGCCCGGGCACGATGACGCGTACCGAGCGCAGGCCCGCGTGGCGTGCCTCCGAGGTGGTCAGCTCGACGGCGATCACCTCGGCCCGGATCGCGTCCAGCCGCTGGACCAGCCACGCCAGTTGCTCCGCGGGGTCGGCGGCGGGAGCGGAGGGCAGGTCGGCCAGCGACCGGGTCGGGCGGGGCCGCTTGAGCAGGAAGTCGAAGGCGTCGCGCTGTTCGGGGCGCCCCATGCGGATGGCGCCGTGCAGCACGCTGGTGAAGTCCTGGGGATCGTCGGGCACCTGGTGCGGCATCTGGAGCGCGATCCTTGACGACGCCGCCTCGCGGTAGATCTTGCGGACGATGCCGACGGGGTCCGGCCCGGACGCGCACATGACCAGCTGGCCGAGGGACTCGTGGTGATCGCTGAGGACGACGGCGTAGACGGTGGGCACGCCGACGTCGGTCGTGGCGTCGTAGAACCGGTACTCCACGAAACCGTCGCGCACGAGGTCGCGCTGCGCGGTGAACGCCGGGTCGTCGGAGACGTCGATCTCGGGCAGCTCCAGGCGCTGGAGCCAGACCAGCGAGATCGCGTCGCGTTCGACCGCTTCGCAGATGCCGTTGACGAGGGCCTGGTGGACGTCGGAGTGAACGGCACAGCCGGTTGAGATGGGGTTGGCTATGCGTTCGCCGTACGCCTCGTGCGCCGTGAACAGCCAGACGTAGGTGGCCGGTACCCATACCGGGCGCCCTCTGGTCAAGGACCAGCCGCGCACCCAGCGCTGCGGCAGGGACGGGTCGGGGTCGATCAGCCAGTTGGCCTCGTCCGCCAGCTCGGCCGCCGAGCAGCGCGGGAGTGACTGCAACGAGACGGCCTCGTCCCCGAGTTCGTCCGCCGAGGCCCACCGCACCATGTGCGGCTGGTAGAAGGCATTGGTGTACCGCTCCACCGCCTCGGCCACACTGATCAGGCGCGCCCGCTCCGGATCGACGCCCCCGCCCGCGCCGTCCAGCCCCTGGGGCTGGGCAGGCGTGTCGGACCAGAGCACGGTCGGGTCCCCGATCGAGGAAACGAAGACCGAGTAAGGCGGTTCGCCCGGGAGCGGCGGCAGTCGGGTTGATCCGCGCACCGGCCGCACGGCCGGCCCGCTGACGGCTTCCACCCTCCGGAGTCCGTCCAACTCGCTGTCACCGTTCGCCCCGCCCTGGCTGTCGTCGCGCACCGTCGGCCTCCCTCGCGTGAGACTGTGCCGATGGCTCAAGACAACTCCCCGGCGACCGGCGGATCATCATGCGTCGAAGGTGAAATGCGCGGGCTTTGGCGATCACCCTCCCAGGTGATGGGCATCACCCGGGAGGGGCTCGATGGGCGTGGGGTGCGGATGACGTACGTCGCCGAAGCGCGGCGGCGGCACTGCGGGAGGGGCGGGGCGCGGCGAGACCGAAGGGCCGACCGCAGCTCGTCGGCGGCACGGCGCCACGGCGGCACGGCGGCACGGCGGCACGGCGGCACGGCGGCACGGCGCGGGGTGGGGCCGAGGGGTCCTGGGAGCGGATCAGATCACGCCGTGCTCGGCGGCGATCGAGACGGCATCACGCCGACGGCTCACGCGGAGTTTCCGGTAGATGGCCCTCACCTGGGACTTCACCGTGTTGAGGGAGACATGGCGCTGTGCGGCGATCTCCTCCAGGGTCAGTCCGCGCGGCAGCAGCCTCAGCACGTCCAGTTCGGTCGGCGTCAGGGGTTCGAAGTCCTCTGCGCCGGGCCGGAAGTGGCCGGGTGAGAGCGAGGGCGACGGGCGGGTGATCGCCTCCTCCGCGGAAACGGGTGATGCCGTCGCCGTGTCGACGGCCCGGCCCGCCGCGCGTTCCCGGTCGGCCTGGTACGTCGCAAGGGCGGGCGGGAACACGATGCCGGTGTCGGAAGGGGGGCGCGCGGCATGGGTGTCCGCCGCCCGGGCGTACTCCGCGGCCTTGATGCGCCGGCCGCCCTCGCCGTGCCAGTCCGCGGCCGTCCGCAGCAGGCGGATGACTTCGTCCCAGCCGTACCGCTCGGTCAGCTCCCTGGAGAGCACTCCGCGGATCAGCGGATTCGGCAGACGGTAAGTCCACTCGTCGTCGCGGTCCAGCAGGTCGTAGTGGGTGGCCAGCACCCGCAGGATGCGGTGGGCCTCCGTCCGTCCCGTCAGCGCGCGCACCAGAGAGGCGCTGAACTCGGTGAGGACGCTGGTGCGCAGCAGCACGTCCTGATGCTCCGCGGGCAGCGGCTCCAGCAGTTCTGATATCAGGAAGTCGGAGCAGGAGCGGACGGCCTGTGACCAGCTCTCAAGACAGGACTGGTGGCTGGTGCCGCGGACCGGGTGCACGGCTGCGTAACGGACTGCGAGCGCCCATCCGCCGGAGCACTCGATGACCCGCGCCATCCGCTCCTCGCCTGCCTCCGCACCGTGTTCGCGGAACAGCACGGCGGCCTCTTCGCGGGTGAAGGCGAGGTCGGAGCCCCTTATCTCCGTCAGTTCACCCAGGGCGCGCAGTTTGTGCAGGGGCAGTCCGGGTTCCCTGCGCGACGCCAGCACGATGCGCAGGTACTTCGGGGCGTAGCGGGTGAACTGCAGCAGCGCGTTCAGCGCCGGTCCGGCTCGCAGTTCGTGCACCCCGTCCAGCACCAGGACGATGGGGGTCCGGAACTCGCTCACCGCGTTCAGCAGCGCCGACACGCTGACTTCGCCCTCCCGTTGACCGGAGGAGAACCGGTCGACGGAGTCGGGGGACATCATGCCGATGCGGGCCAGGGCCGCTTCCAGGTGGGCGAGCAACTGCGCTGCATCGTTGTCATCCGTGTCCAGGGTGAGCCACGCCGTGTGGCCGGGCATGCAGACGTGGGAGCGCGCCCAGGAGGCCAGGAGCGCCGTCTTGCCCGCACCCGGGGGGCCGATGACGACCGTGAGTCGGCCCGTCACCCCGGTGGCCAGCCTCCGATGCAGCCTCGGGCGATCGAGCAACGGGCCCATGAGGGGCGGCGCCAGTCTCGCGGACACAATCGGTTGACAGAGCCTCGTCGCGCTTTCACCCCGGTGCCCGGCCATACCTGCCTCTCCCGTACATGCGTGGTCCCGAACAGGGCCGGGCAGCGTGACCACCGCGTGCCTGTCCTGCCGAACACCGCCGCCGACCCTCTCACTGCTATTCAACATAATGCAGTCGCCTCACCCGGTGCGAAATCCGGATTGTGCAAAGAAAGGCTGGTCGGTCGTCTGAACGCATCGATCTGTTCAACGTTCACCCATATCCCACAGGTGACTCACAGGTAGAGGCATTTCTCGATGCGTGTTCATCGAAGGGTGAAATTGCTGCACCCCGGCAACGGTTCGAACACCGCGTGCAACGGTCGTTCTGTCCGGAGTGTTCGCCGTTCAGTCCTCCCGTCATCACTGTTTGCGACTGTTTGTGCGGCTTGCATCAAGCTGAGTGATCTTGAAATCTCGCCGTGAATCCCGACTGCAAAGTGCCCTCTCCTTCGCTGCACTGGTTCAATATTCATCGAATTCCATGCACTCTTTCGGGCCCGCGCCGGTCAAGGGCTTGCCGAGAATCAGCACGCCGCCTTCCGCGCTGTCCGCTCACGTCCTCGCTCCGCAGACACCGGAGGTTGGCAGATGGCTGCCGTCCTCATTCCTGCCGTCCCCGTGGCGGCTGCCGGCCCCGAGCCACCGCCCGCGCTCCCCGAAAGCGCCACCGCGGCGGATCCGAAGCGGCAGCCGGCACTCGACTACGACAGGGACGGCTGCTGCAACGTCCCGGCCATCGGGCCGGACGGTCAGATCGCCGAGGGCCTCGTCCACAACAACACCTCGGGCTCCGCCCACTGCGGCGACCAGTCGGACCTGGACAACGCCATCGTCGAGCTGGGTTTCAACGACATCGGCTGGCTCGGCGCGCCGACGCCGGTCTGGTCGACACCATGATGCAATGTCCGCGCTCGCGGCCGAGCAGCGGCAACCCGGGTCCCAGCCTGGAGTTGGCACAGGCTCAGACGCTCCTGATCGGCCGAGTTGTCATGCCGGCCACGCTCAACGGGCACGTCAGGAAGATCGCTTGCGAGCCCACAGGGGCCACGTAGCTGTTCAGGTATTTCTACGCTGCTGCTCTCTCTTGCCATGAGTGGACACTTCTCGCCACTTCCGGGTCGGCTCGGACGCGGGAGGAGGAGTGGGGACACTGCCGAAGTCCATGCGGCCGGCGGTTCGGCGCGTGCCGCCGGCGCGGGGCAGCTCGAATTCGGAGCACGCCCGCCTCTGGCGGGGCAAAGGCGGCTGCGGGGGTTTCGGACGACGTCCTCACGCAAGAGAACAGGAGCAGTCGTGCCCGTACACCGCAAATCGCCCTGGTGGCAATGTCGCCTCATGGCGTTGATTCTCCCCGTGGTGCTCTTGGCCACGGGGGCCACTGTCGTGCAGTGGCGGTTTCCCTCCGCTGCTTCGGCCGCGCCGACACAGCCGGATACGGTTCACACCACGCCGCCTGACCTGAGCAAGGGATCCGGTGACCCTCGAAGCGTTCAGGTGGGGATGTACGACTACTACTACGTCGGCTCCAGGGCAGGCAAAGCCAAGGTCGTGGCATTCGAGTACGTGCTGCCCTCAGGAGCGCCGACGGGTATCGCCGTATACCCCGGCACAGTGACCGATGAAAATGGAAGTCTGCTCGACGGGAACTCTTGGCCGCCCGCCAACGCCAGTGGTTCAGAAGCGCAGGAATTTCTGAACAGGATCTGGGCAGATCTTGACGAGATCGCGTCGAACCCCGAAGGAATCAGACTGCTTGAGGTGATGGGGCGGGCATCCGTGTTGCCGGCTACCGTCTTTGGGAATGAGTTCAACGATCCGGTGAGCCCCGCAGAAACGCTGCGTGTGAACGCCTTGATCGCGAGAGCTGACCCTAACGGCGAAAGCACGACACTGAGTACCCAGGGACGAACTACGGGAGTCTCGCTTTCCGGAAGCCCCTGGGACGGCGAAGGGGTCGGGAACGCGAGCAACGTCATCACGATAGCGGACTACGTCCCTGGATTCTATGACAAGAACGGAAGGCTCTTCGCCCCGCGCTCCGCGACCGTGCTCTTTCACGAGATGATTCACGCGATGCGGGGCACTCTGGGTTTCAAGCCGCTGGACGCATCTCGGCAGCAGGTCAAAATCGACTACCCTGTGGCGACGCCGGGTACGGAGGACGTCCTGAGGACGCCGAAGTACGAGTTGTTTTCCACGCGTGCTGAAGAACTGATCACCCATGGCGGCAAAATTGGCCTGAAAGAGACGTTCGGGGTGAAGAGGACGCTCTTCGGCGTGTTCGACTTCGGGATCAAAGCTGATCCCTACGCGGCGAAGGCAGTGGGCATAGCCACCAAGTGGGCAGCCAACGACCCCACAAATCCGGAAGTGCAGCGAGCGCTCGCGGCCCGTCTTGAGATCGCCAAGAGACCGATCAGCGAGTTGTCCTTTGTCAAGAGAAGCCCAATCAGCCAGCCCCATCGCCCGAGCTATGATCGCCCCAAGGGTTTCGCGCGACACTCATTCAAGCCTGCCTCGGGCCACTCTTGGGCATCTCTGGAGGCTGCCGACTACAACAACCCCGATAGATCCTCCCGACTGGTCAAGGATTCTCCCGCGCCAGTCGCATGCGGCGCAGCGAGTCCTGTTGAAGGGTGCGCGATCTCGTTGCGTGCTGCGACTGCAGCCGAGGTGAAGGCCGTTGAGGAGTTCCGCTCCGCCGCGGAGGAGGGGAAGGTCTTCCAGGTGCCCGCCGAGTCGGAGGTGGTTGCAGGTCTGTCACCGGAGGAGATTCCGGTGTACGCGCGCGCCTCGGTCCGCAGTGCGGCGTCCTCCTATGAGGCTGCGAGGGCCGCTGGTTCTGATCTGTCGGAAGTCGGGTTCACATCTGATCTCGCAGAGTCCTGGAAGAACCCCGGCAAGTTGTTCCATCCGTTCGGCGGGGCGACGTCGGTGGAGGGTGTGGCGCCAGCCCGGGTTTCCACAGCGCTGACGGAGGGCTGGGGTGTATTCAATGAGGCGCTGACACCGGCGATGGCGGCCGCCTGGATCAACTCGATTGCGGAGGCTTTCAGTCAGGATGCCTCCGATCTGACCAAGGCGACCGTCATTCTGGCTCCGGTTCCGGTCGTGGGGCAGCTGTTGGGCATTGCGGATGCGGTGGAGCGGCATGACGCGCTGAGCGGCGTGGTGAACGCCTTGGCTCTGCTGGCGACGGTATCTGAGATGGCAGGGCAGCCGGAACTGGCCATGCTTTTCGGGGTCGTGGCGCTTGTCACGACGGTCGTCGCCCAGATTGCGGACTGGGCGAGTGGGAAGAGCGAGGCGGACAGGGAGATCGAGGCCCGTAATCAGGCGTGGCATGACACGATGAAGAAGAATGTGATCGAGAAGTCCATTCCGGAGTTGCTGTCCACCGCGCAGAAGGCGTTCGACCGTGCGCAGAAGCAGGTTCTGTTCGGCGCCCACCTCACGATGGAGACCGTGAGCGCCAACGCGGCCAGGACGGGGCACTCCACGGCGATCGCCGCCGCCCGTACCGCGAACGCACGGATCTCGGCGGATGCGGAGGCGTCGGTCGGGTCGCTGCGCAGCGGTTTCATCAACGGCGTGCACCAGGCGGTCGACGCGGTATTCGCCTCGCTGAACGAGGGGACCGGCTCCAAGGAGTTCACCAGGGCCTATATGGACAAGGCTGTCTGGCCGCAGTGGTCGAGCGATCACATATTCGACTACTGCCCGCGCGACCCCAACTCCACTTATGAGTCGTGCCGCAACCCTGAGAAGTACATTCCTCGGATGCAGGCGGATTTCAAGGAGCGCCATGTGAAGCCCGTCGTCGCCGACACGCCGAAGGACTTGTTCACCGCGGATGATGTGAAGGCTGCTCAGGACGCGGTTGACACCCGTGTACGCCAGGGAAAGATGTTCATGCCCATGTCCGTCTCAGACACTGCTCCGGTGGCCCCGGCCGGGTTCATCCCGTGTGCGGACGACGGGGGCGAGTGCAAGGGAATCGAGGGGCGCACCGGGCAGGTGGCATTCGGTGCGGCGGGGTCGTACGTCACCGTGCCGCTGCCTGCCGAGGGGATTGCGTGCAAGGCGTCCTCGTTCCCGGTCAACCCGAACCCCAGGGCTCACCAGTCGTGCTTCGTCCCCGCTCAGGACAGCCCGGTCAAGGGCAGCGACGGGTCGTGGCTGGCTTCGGTACGTGTATGTGCGCAAGAGGGCGCGACATGTGAGGTCTCCGGCACGCAGCTGGCGGCGTTCGGCACCGGGGCGAGCTGGCTCGTCAAGCCCGTCACGTCCACTGCCGTCTGCTCCGTCGGCGGTTTCGGCGGCGATCCGGCTCCCGGCAAGGCCAAGGAGTGCCGTGTGCTGACCGGGGCGCCGCCGAGCCAGGCGGTCAATGCCGGCGGGCCGTACCAGGCATGCGCCGTCGAGGGCGAGCGCTGCCACGTCACCGGCGCCGTCCGGTTGGCGCTGGGCGCGCACATCAACGACGAGGACCGCGGCTGGACCTACAAGACGGTCAAGGCGGCCGACTACCCCGACGGAGTCCCCTGCACCATCGCCGCCTTCGGCAAGGACCCCCTGCCCGGCGAGACGAAGAGCTGCTACATCGCCAACCCCCCGGCCCCGTTCGCCTTCTGCGCGGGCCCGGATCAAACGTGCGCGGTGCCCGAGTCCGGCGCCTATCAGGCCGCCTACGGCGGCGACGGATCCTGGGTGGTCAAGACCGTCCCCGCCGGTGAGTTCACCTGCAACGACGCCTCCTTCGCCGATGTCGCCAGCCTGTCGGGCAACGACGTGCAGGGCGGCAGCCGCGGCTACTGCTACCTCTCCGCGAAAGACCACGACCTGGTCCTCGGTGCGGACACCGGCCACGAGAGGGAAAGCGTCGACGCCGACTGGGCCGCGCACGCCTGCGCCCGCGACGGAGACGAATGCACTGTCAGCGGACCCGCAGCATTCGCCTACGGCGTCTACGAAGCAAACCAGGACAAGGGCGCCTACCTCGTCAGGCACTTCGCTCCCCGTGACGGCGAGACCGCGACCTTGTGCAGCTACAGCGGCTTCACCACTAGAGACCCCCAGCTCAACGTCGCGTACTGCTTCCTCCTGAACACCCCGCGCCTGGACTTCGACACAGCCCAGACCGACTTCACCTACCGGCAGACCAAACGAACCGACCCAGGCCAGTCCCCTCCGGACTCGCCCGCCCCGACAGACCCCCACCCCGAGCACGGTGCGGACTTCACCACCGGCTTCGAGCAGGGCGACGCCATGCCGTCCTGGACCGACACCGTCGACCAGGACAAGGGCGGCGTGTCCGACGTCGGCGGCCGGTACAGCGTCCCCGGGCCGGTGGCGAGTCCGCGCACCGATGAGACGGCCCGCACCGGGACCGGATCGCTGAAGTACTCCGGCTCGACCAGGGGCGGCGCCGCCCACCCCAACGCCCACGCCTATCTCAAGCTCTTCGACCTCAGTGACAAGCCGATCAAGGTCGACGGCGGAAAGACGCTCAGCTACTGGATCCACCCGAAGACCGACGACCGATGGGACAACGTGGACTGGCCGGTCAACAACGGCAACTGCGTCGCGCTCGACCTGGTGTTCACTGACGGCTCCACCCTGCGCGACTCCGCCGCAGTCGACCAGCACGGAAACAGGATCCATCCCGCCGGCCAGTGCCAGGGCCTCAAGCCCGGCCAGTGGAACCACGTCACCGTCCAGCTCCCCGACGGGCTGAAGGACAAGGAGATCAACCGCATCAACGTCGGCTACGACCAGGACCGACCCGGCAACGCCGACTACAGCGGCTACATCGACGACATCACCCTCAGCTAGCGCCCCCGAACGGCGGCGGAGCCGTGCACCACCAGCGCGGCTCCGCCCAGGGATGGCGCCGCCCGGGATTTCGCAGCCGGCAAAGGCCGCGACCATCTCAGCGGCAGAGCCAGGTGGCCACCTGCACACGGGAGGTGCAGCCGAGCTTGCGCAGGATGCGCTGGACATGGCCCTCAGCGGTGCGGGATGAGATCACCAGCCGGGCGGCGATCTCCTTGTCGGTGAGGCCTTCGGCCAGGAGCTCGGCGACTTCACGCTCGCGCAGGGTGAGGGCCTGGGCGAGCGGTGGGGGTTGAGGATCGCCGGCGGGGGGTTCCTCTTGCCGGCCGAGCGCGAGGGCCAGGGCCTGGGCGGTTTCCAGTGCGGCGCCTGTGCGGTGCAGTGCGGTGAACCTGCTCTCGCCGAGGCGGGAGACGAGCAGTTCCTCGCATGCGGTGCGATGGTGCAGCAGGCGTCCTACTCCGGGCAGGGTGGCGCCGACGAGCTGCCAGGCGCTGTGTGCGGCGCCCAGCAGCTCGGCGGCCTCGGAGTGATGCCCGTCGTGTGCTTGCGCCCAGGCCAGGACTTCCAGGCACTGTGCGACGGCGAGGCGGTTCTGGGCAGGGCTGATGGTGCGCAGACCGTCGCGCAGCAGCCGGACCGCATGCCCGGTTTCCTGGCGGAGCCAGTGGTGCAGACCCAGGAGCCACAGGGCGTAGGGACGGGACCACTGGGCTCCATGTGCCTCGCAGAGTGCGAGGCACTGTGCGCTGAGGTCGGCGGCACGGGCGTCGCCATGCAGGCAGCAGGCCAGGCCCAGGAGGAACACGGTGGTCCATATGTCGCCGAGGTCTCCGCACGGGCCGAACCGGTCGAGTGCGGCTTCCAGCGCGGGCAACGCCCGCGAGAAGTCGTCGGCGAAGAGTGCGGCCAAGCCCTCCAGCTGGGCGGCCTGTGCCGCCGTCAGGGCGTCCTTCAGCTGGTCGGCGTGCGCACGGCATTCTGCGACGCGGATCCGCGCCGTGTCAGGGTCCCCGCACAGCAACGCCAGCCATCCGTCCGCCCACAGGGCTCTGGCCCAGGCTTGGCCGGGGACAGCCGTCGAAGCCAGGGCCCGTTCCAGCCAGCGGCGTTCCTCCGACAGGCTGCCCGCGCCGAGGCGATGGCTCCACAGCGCGGCGGCCATCTCCAGCCCGGCCTGTGCCTCGCCACGCGTGCTGAAGCAGAAGTTCATCGCGGTCCGCAGGTTGGGCCGTTCGCAATGGAGGCGTTCGGTCCATGCCGTCTGACGCGGAGTGAACCAATCCTGCCGCGCGCGCAGGACCAGGCCGTGGAAGTGGTCCCGGTGGCGACGGCGCAGAAGCCCCTCGTCGTGTGACTCCCCCAACCGCAGCAAGCCGTACTGCCGTACCGTGTCGAGCATCCGGTAGCGGGCACACGGATGATGGTCCTCACGCAACACGACGGACTTGTCCGCCAAACCCGTCAGGACGTCGAGAGCATCCCGGTGCGCAAGATCGCCGAACGCACACACCGCTTCCACGGCATCCAGGTCGAAGGCGCCGGGAAAGACCGACATCCGCGCCCACAGCAGCTGTTCCGCGGGGGTGCACAGCTCGAAACTCCAGTCAATTGTGGCCTGCAGCGTGCGCTGTCGAGGCAGCCCGCCGCGGCAGCCGCCGGTGAGCAGAGCGAACCTGTCGTCCAGGCGTTGCAGGATCTGCTCACAACTGAGAACCCGTAGACGCGCGGCGGCCATCTCGACGGCCAGTGGAATTCCTTCGAGCCTGTGGCAGATCAGTGCGGCCGTGTGCGCGTCGACGGCGGTGGCGGCCGGGTCGCCGAGCGCGGCAGCGGCACGCTCCATGAAGAGCTGCACGGCTTCGCCGGGCGACCGGCCTGTCTGTCCCCCACATGGATCGGGAGCCTCGAGCGCCGGCACGGGCACCACTCCCTCCCCGCTGACTCCCAGTGCCTGCCGACTGGTGGCGACGACACGCAGGCTCGGTGCTGCCTGCAGCAGGCTTCGCGCCAGAGCGGCGCAGGGCACCAGCACATGCTCACAGTTGTCCAGAACCAACAGGAGCTGCCGCTGGCGCACATGGTCAGCCAGTACGGTCATGGGCGGCCGGCCTCCGTCGTCGTCCCGGCCCAAGGCGGACAGGACCGTCTGGACAACCGCCTCCTCGTCCTCGGTGGCGGCCAGCTCCACGAGCCAGACACCGTCCGGGAACGATCGTTTCACCTGGTCTGCGAGTCGTAGCGCGAGACGCGTCTTGCCGATGCCGCCTGGACCGGTGAGGGTCAGCAACCGGGTCCGCGACAGCATCTCCCGGGCCAGAGCGATCTCTCGACGCCTGCCGACAAAACTGGTGGCCTCGGCTGGAAGATTGCCCTGTCCCACGCCAACTCCCGAACTGGCCTGGTTCCCGCATCGGTGGCGCGGGCTTCGGCATTCGGCTGACCGGGACACCGCGCGTCCGACCACGCTACCAAGGTGTCGGCAGTGGCACCGCCCGTCAAAGGCGATTCGCTGCCGCTGTCCAGGGGATCCCGCAGCAGCATCAAACCAGCATCAGCAACGCGCAGTTGAGGGAGCGTCGGGCGGTCTCCAGTCCGTCCATGAGGCCGGACGGTCGGCGTCGGTGAACACGGGAGTGCAAAGCCGCCCGGGCGCGCGCACCGGATCCCGGCTTGGCGTACTGGGTCCGCCTTCACGATCCGGTCAGTGGTCTCCGGGCCCGGTGACACGACCTCGACCACGAGGTGGTGGTATATGAGGGCAAATCGGTCAAGTGGGGCAGGGGCTTGCGGGCCGAGCCGTCAGGGTCGTGTCGGCGTGAGAGGCTGGTTCGTATGAACCGGTTGGCTGGCGTGACCTCGCCTTATTTGCTTCAGCGTGCGGAGAAACCGGTCGACTGGCAGCCCTGGGCGCCGGAGGTTTTCGAGGAGGCGCGACGGCGCGATGTGCCCGTACTGTTGTCGGTCGGTTACTCTGCGTGCCATTAGTGCCACTGTAAGAAGACAACCAGGTAGTTCTGACCTGGCATGTTTCCAAGAAGTGCCCGTATGTACACGCAAGGTGAGGATCTGACTCGCAGGGAAGACGCCCGGGTCCAAGATCAACTGAGGGCTTGCATGGGGTGGGCGCCCGAGCGGTGTATCAGCATCGGGTGCGCCTTGAAGGTGCCACTCTGCCTCAGGAAGCGGGCGCGTGGCGCTGTGTTCCAGTCGCCGGTCCCCGCTCATGAGTGATGCAGCGCGCCAGGATGTCAGTCGTGGCCACGTAGTGGGTTGACGGGGGGCTGTCCACAACGCGGCGGCGATCGGAGTCCAGCCCCTCGTCAGTGCGTGCGTCGTTTCGAGCGCTGACGGCGATCACGGAACCGTTCTCTCCAGGTGCCGGATCGTCCGGATGTGCCGCGTTGGGCCCCGCCACGATTGCGTGGCCAGGTCCGATGACCGGCATCGTCCATCAGTCGCGGTGGCCGCTGACCGGCTTCGTCCAGCGATGGCATGCCGCTGTGGCTGGGGTGTATATCGGGCACGAGGCCACTCCTCTGGCATGTACCCGCCCGTGACCTGCGGTGTGATGCGGCTGTTACCCGATGGCGTGCAGGAGGCCACGCAGGGCCCGGTCGAGGGCCGCGCGCTCCTCGGGAGTGAGGGCGGAAAGGAGTCGAGTCTCGTTCGCGACGTGGTCGGTGACTGCGGCGTCGACGAGTTCATAGCCGCGGTCGGTGAGGGAGACCCGGAAGCTGCGGCGGTCCGCGGGGTCGAGGGTGCGTTCCACCAGACCGGCGGCCTCCAGGCGGTCCAGCCGGTTGGTCATTCCGGCGCGGGAGAGCATCAGGGTCTGGGCGAGTGCCGACGGGATGAGCGTATACGGGGGCCCGGAGCGGCGCAGGGTGGCCAGTACGTCGAACTCGCCGGGTCGCAGTCCGTGCCCGGCGGCCACCTCGTCGAGGGCTGGTCCAAGGAGGAGGGAGAGCCGCCCCAGCCTGCCGAAGATCCCTATGGCTGCCAGATCCAGGTCGGGGCGTTCCCTGTGCCACTGGGCGAGGATCTCGTCCACCGCGTCTGTCTGCTGCGTCTTCTCTGCCACGTCCCCACTCTAGAGGGCCTCGTGCGAGATGATTTGATGTCGTACTATTCGACATGGAACTAGCTCTCGTCGCGTTCGGCGGATTGCCGGACCAAACGAACTGGCGTCATCGATGCCCCTTGGCCATCCAGGGCTCTGTCCGTCGCGCCGCCAACTTCGTCGCGGCCGCGGCCTGCTGGCAGATGCTCCGAGTCCGCACCTTTCCCTGCCCTTCCATAGAAAGTCCCCACCCTTGAAGCATTCCGACAAGGCGAGTGCCCCAACGGCGCCGTTCGCCAGAACCCTGTGGACGCTGGCCCCGGCCGCCGTCATCCTGGCCTGCCAGGCATATCTGTCGATCCCGCTCATGCCCTACCTGGCCGACGCGTGGCATGTGACGCAGGAGGCGTCAGCCTGGGCCACCTCCGCCTTCGCCATTGCCTTCGCCTGCGGTTCGCTGCTCGCTGCGCCGCTGACCAAGTGGCTCGGGCGGCGCGCCACGATCGCTTGGTCTTTTGCTGTACTCGCGGCCTTCACCGCGATCATGCCGCTGACCGGTGATCTGCTGAGCGGGTCTGTGGTGCGTGCCCTTCAGGGCCTGGCGGCTGGTGTCGTCCCGCCTGTGGTGTACGTGTACTTCGGTGAGCGGCTTCCGGGTGAGCGCCTCGCCGTCGGCATCACGATCTTCTCGAGCTGTCTGAGCGGTTGCCTCGTCATCGGGCAGATGGCGGGTCAGCTGCTGGCCCCGGCGGCTGGTTGGGACTCGGTGTTCTGGATCTCCGCGCCGCTGCTCGCGGTGGCCGCGGTGCTGATCTACAAGGTGATGCTGCCGGACGCGCCGCCCCCCGCATCGCACGAGACAGGCCAGTCCACTGCCGCCGCCCCGCGTCTGGGTCGGCTGCTGCCGCTGTTCCTCAGCGCGCTGGTGGTGCTCGGGGGGATTACTGCCGCGTACACCGCGGTCCAGTTGTACGGGCCCGAGCAGTTGGTCGGCGATGCCAACGCCATCCTCGCCCTGCGGGCCAGCGCGCTGCCCGCGCTGATCGCCTCTGTTCTGCTCGCCCCCGCCCTGTCCCGCATCGGCGCGGGCCGGCGGGCTGCGGGCGCGCTGGTGCTGGCCGCCCTCGGGATGGCCGCCGCAGGTCTCGCGCACGACAGCGTCATCGGACTGGGCGCGGCGCTGTTCGTGACCATGCTCGCGGCCACCACCGCGGGACCCGCCCTGATTCAGGCGGTGGGGACGGCCGCAGGTGCCTCCCGGGCTACTGTGCTGGCCGTCTACGGCTTCCTGCTCAACCTCGGCGCCGGGCTCGGTGCCCAGGTGCCCCAGCTCTTCGGCCAGTTCATGGGCGTCGCGCTGTGCGTCGCAGTGGGCTTCGGCGTCGCCGCGCTCCTCGTCGGCTTCCTTGCCCCGTCCAGCGCGGGCACCGGGCGGACGCGCACGGCCCGGCAGAGCGTCCCAGCCGAGCAGGCGCCCACCACGACCCGCGCCTGAGCCATGGCGTATGGCTGGGCCGGGCACCCCTTGGCGTTTCCTGTCCGGTGCGGCAGGGGGTTGCGGGGCCGACCGCAGATGACCGGCGGGACGAAGCGTGTGTCTTCACGGCGCGTGCCGGGGTTGTGAAGACCTGCCGTGCGGATTCGATGGACGGCGACGTGTCCGGCCACCTTCCACGCCCGAAGCCACGGATGCCCGCAACGTCCCTACATGTCCCCGAGATCGACCGTGAGGGAGAAAGGTGCGGTGGCATTCACCGTGCCGGTGAACATCTCGCCGTCCCTGTAAGCCTTGGTGGCGGGGTCGAGGACGTAGGTGTAGACGATCGGGACGCCGGTGGCGGCCTGCTCGACCCGCCAGTAGAAGGGGATGCCGGACTTGGCGTACTGGTCCACCTTCACGACGCGGTCGGTTGTTTCCGAACCGGGCGACACGACCTCGACGACCAGGAGCACATGCTCGGGGCGGGTGGGCGTGAGGTCGATGGTCTCCGCCCGGTAGACGATGACGTCCGGACGGCGGTTGGTGAGGGGAACGTCCTGCAGACGGACGTCGAAGTCCGTGTCCGCGTTCCAGTCGGGCCCCGCGGCGGAGTCCAGGGCATTGGCCAGGATCCGAGCCAGCCGGTTGTGCCGTTTGGAGGCGCTCGGGCTCACGACGACCATCCCGTCCACGATCTCGATGCCGGCGCACTGCTCCTCGGACCAGGAGTCGTACTGCTCCGCGCTGATCTGCGAATGCATCCACGCGGGCGCCACCATCTCGGCGGTCATGGTGTACCTCCTTCGAGGAGCCTCGGCAGGGCTGGCACTGCTGCGCCCAGCCTACTGTTCCGAGGTGTCGGGCCGCCCGTCTCGGAGGGGGACGGAGTCGCCCACCACGTGATGGCGCACAAGTGCAAGTCAGCCAAGCTCAGCGATCCCGCGAAGGCTTCATCGGTCGCGCCGGGCGCTGTGAGTGGCTGGTTCGTATGAACCGGTTGGCTGGCGTGACCTCGCCTTATTTGCTTCAGCATGCGGAGAATCCGGTCGACTGGCAGCCCTGGGCGCCGGAGGCTTTCGAGGAGGCGCGACGGCGCGATGTGCCCGTACTGTTGTCGGTCGGTTACTCTGCGTGCCATTGGTGTCATGTCATGGCGCACGAGTCGTTCGAGGATGACGAGACCGCTGCGTACATGAACGAGCACTTCGTGTCCGTCAAGGTCGACCGCGAGGAGCGGCCGGACGTCGACGCCGTGTACATGGAGGCCGTACAGGCGGCGACCGGGCAGGGCGGATGGCCCATGACAGTGTTCATGACGCCGGACGGGGAGCCCTTTTACTTCGGTACGTACTTCCCGCCCGCGCCCCGGCACGGCATGCCGTCCTTCCGGCAGGTGCTGGAGGGAGTTGCGGCCGCATGGGACGAGCGGCGTGAGGAGGTCGGGGAGGTCGCCGGGAAGGTCGTCCGCAGTCTGGCCGCGCGCTCGCTCGCGTTCGGCGGGGAGGGTGCGCCCGGCGGAGAGGAGCAGGCGCAGGCGTTGCTGGCGCTGACCAGGGAGTACGACGACCGGTTCGGCGGGTTCGGCGGCGCGCCCAAGTTTCCGCCGTCGATGGTGGTCGAGTTTCTGCTGCGGCACGCGGCCCGCGCCGGGGCCGCAGGGGCGCTGCAAATGGCTGCCGACACCTGCGAGGCGATGGCTCGCGGCGGGATCTACGACCAGCTCGGCGGCGGCTTCGCACGCTACTCAGTGGACCAGCAGTGGACGGTGCCCCACTTCGAGAAAGTGACAGCGCTCCCGGAAGCGGCAAGGTCGAACCCCATCCCTACGAGTACGGCACAGCTCGCAGGCTGGCGGATCTCTTGCTCGACAAGAAGACGACGAAGGACACGGCCCACCAACTCAATGAGGAGGGGTACCGGACCCGGAGCGGTGCCACCTGGTCGCCCACGGCGGTGAGCAAGCTGGCTCAGTCCCCGCTCTTCGCGGGCATGGTCCCGGTCCGGCGGCGCAAGACGGACGAGCACGGCAACCCGTTGGACAGTTGGGAGGGATACGGCGAGCCCCTGCGCAATGAGAAGGGCGAAGTCACCATGTGCGGCAAGGGGGTTGTGACGCCGGGCGAGTGGTTCAAGATCAAGGCCCTCATCGCCGAACGGACCGATGAACGGTGGGCGAAGGGGAAGCCGGAAGCGAAGTACCTGGGGACGGGGAGCTACCGATGCGGGCGGATGCGGGACAAGAAGGGTACAGGCGAGCTTGAACCGTGTGGTGGCTCGATGAGCCACCGTGGCGGACGCTATCGGTGCGAGGTCCGGCAGACGCGGGGCAAGTCGACCTGCGAGGGAGTGGTGACCCTCGCCGACCGCATCGACCACGCGGTTGGACAGGCTTGGATCCACCACATCACGGCCCTTGAGCCGGGTGACCCGGTGGTCATCGAGATAGCCCGCCGGTGGCTCGCCTTCGCGGACCCCGAAGCGCAGGCGAAGAAGGAAGAGGCCCAGAAGGCCCTTGAGGCCGCCCAGCGGCGCGTGAAGAAGCTCGAAGACGACTTCTACGTGTACGGGAAGATGGATGAAGAGCGCTTCGAGGAGCTGAGTGAAGGGCAGCGCGCCGTCATCGAGAGCACCGCCGCGACCCTTGAGGCGTTGGACGCGGAGGCAGACCTCTCGCCCCTCACTCAGGTCAACACCTTGCGTGAGGCATGGGAAGCGGCGGACATGGCGGACAAGCGGATGCTCCTGAAGTGCGCCCTTGGAAAGAAGGGCATCACGGTCAAGCCCGCAGCGCGGCAGGGGGATCACACCCCGATCTTGGAACGGCTTGAGTTCGACTGGCTGTCGAAGAAGGACACCACCACCGAGAAGTGAGTTCGAAGCGCAAAGCTGGGCATCGGGACCCGGCCTTGTTCATTTTCGCGCCCCGCGTGAGTGTGTCGGGACAGCGCGGACGAGCCCCGCTGGCCGCCTACGTGGTGACGAAGTGACGGAATGACGTTTAGTCCCGTTCCGTGCATAGGATCCAAAAACACTATCTATAAGAGGTAACCCGGATTCAGGGTCACTTCGTCACCGCTCGCGCTGCCCGCTGCTCATGCGCTGCCCCGGCTGTCTGTCCGGGGCCTCTTCGCGCCCCCACTGGGAGACCCGCCGTGACGAGGTCAGGCCCGATGGCCGTGTCTCGCTCAGCGGAGATGACCACCTGTGGGTGCCGATCCGCTGCCGTTCGTGCCCCCGGTTCGGCTACGCCCGCAAGGACCGCCTACCGGTCGATGTCCACCGCGAAGCACGCTCGGACGCATGGTCATCGACTGCCCACAGTGCCCGGCGAACCCGCCCGGGTAGGGGAGAGCGGCCCGGAAGTTCCCGCGCGTGCCCGCCGGCGACCCCGGCTCCAGCTCGGAAAACGCGCCCTGGGTGCGGCTCCGTTTTTGGGCGGCCGACCTCTGCGGCTACTGGACAAGAGCCTGTTTGAGCCCCCGAGAAAGACACCGTTAAGAGGTGGATAAGCCCCGCGAAGGACCACCCAAGCCCCCGATGGTTGCCCGTACCGGGTGGCTGTCGGGGGCGTCGTCGTGCGACTGGAGATTCCAACCACCCTGTGCTGACGCCCTCTTGCGTCCGTCAGCCGCAGGGGTGAGGCTCGTGCACGCCCATGCAACCGACTCGACAGCGGGAGCGATCGTGAACCTAAAGTTCCTCGGCATCATCCCCAACACGCCGACCGACGAGTCTCCGACGATCTGGCTTGACGAAGAGACCGGTGACCTCCTGATTCAGTCGTATAAGGCGACTGAGGAAGAGGCGAAGGCGTGCCAGGAGATCGGCTCGATCCCCGGCCATTCCACCGACGTGCCGGACCACGAGACGATCATCAGGCTTCCGGCGGTCATGCTGAAGTTCATCCCGCGCCCGGACGACAACGGAGAGGCAGCAAGTGCAGCCACCCGCGCGTAACGCACTGGCCCAGGCCCGGCACTCTGCCGTGCATCTTGAGTTGCGCGACAGCTATATGCGCGACGACCCCGAGTTCATCGCGTGGCAGCAGGGCAAGCGCTTTGACCCCGCCGACCGGTCTTCTTGGTGGGGTGGCTGGCATGACGCGGTGGCTGCCGCGACAGCTCGCGGGGTCGTGGTTCGCCGGGCCCGGATCGTGTCTGAACCGATCAGTGACTACATCCGGTACGAGTACGACTGCACCTTCACGAACATCGCTGCGGGTGAGCTGGTCCGGTGGCTGCCCCGGCGGCAGACGACGGACTTGGCCTTGCCGGGTACGGACTTCTGGGTCTTCGACAGCACGCAAGCCCTCTTCCACCACTTCACCGGGGACGGCCAGCTGGACGAAGAGGGACGGGAGTACACCAACGACCCCGCGCGGGTCCGTCTGTGCGCCACAGCCTTCGAAGCGGTGTGGCAGCGAGCTATTCCGCACGAGGAGTACAAGCCGGGCTGACCGGTCACGACCATGGCTGTCTCTCCATCATCGAGCGCCCAGCAAGCCCGGCAGGCTCTGGCGAACCGACTCGCTGAGCTCTGCCGGGACGCCGGGCTGAACGGGCGCAAGCTCGCCCTGCTGTGCGGGTGGCACCCCTCGAAGTCCTCCCGGATCATGAACGCCCGCACGCCCCCGTCCGCCGACGACATCCGGGCATGGTGCTGCGCGTGCGGTGCCGAAGGTCAGACAGATGATCTGATCGCTTCCCTCCGGACAGTCGAGGATATGTGGATCGGCTGGCGGCGCATGGAACGCGCCGGCCTCAAGCAGGCCCAGGAAGCCCGTCTCCCGCTCTTCGAGCGTACCCGCCGGTTCCGCGCCTACTCCTCGTGGTTCGTCCCGGGACTGATCCAGACCTACGGCTACACCGAAGCGGTCTTGCGCGCTGTCCAACGCAGACGTGTGGAGGTGGACGACGTGGCCGACGCGGTGGCCGTGCGCATGGAACGTCAGCACGTCCTACATGAGGGTGACCGGTGGTTCGCGTTCCTGGTTGAGGAATCCGTCTTGCGAAACGGGCTCGGCGGGGCGGACGTACAGGAGGAACAGCTCGGCCATCTCCTTACGGTCGGCTCACTTCCCAGCGTCAGCCTGGGGGTGGTGCCTACCCGAACGGATCGGTCGAGGATGCCGGTGGAGGGGTTCTGGATCTTCGACACCTCACAGGTCAACGTCGAGCTGGTCTCCGGCTACCTCACGTTGACCCAGCCCAGTGAGGTAGCCGCGTACGCGGACACGTTCACGGAGCTGGCCGATATGGCCGTCTACGGAGCGAAGGCCCGTGCGCTGATCACCAGCGCCATGCGGACTCTCAGGTGAAGCCGTGCAATCTCGTGCAATTTCCTGGGAGTTGAGGTTGCGCCCTCCCTAGCGTGGTCGGCATCGGACCACGTGAGGGGAGAGCGACGATGGCCAGTAAGGCGACTGCGACCGACACCGACGCGCGGCAGATGGAGTACAGCACCTACGCCCCGGCGGGCGAGACGTGCCCCGCGTGCACGAAGCCGATCAAGCCCCTTGAGGGCTGCCGCCGGGGGATGCTGACCCGTCCGGTCATGGCCCCCGCTGTCGCGTACTGGCACAACGAGTGCGCCCCGAAGGGTGTCGCGTAGTGGTCGGCACCGAGGACATTGGCAAGCCGGTCAAGAACGCCGCCGGGCGGGTCGGCATCCTGCGCGAGGTGATCGCCGATTGGGAGGACCCGGCCAAGCTCCCCAGCGAGCGTCGGAAGGCCCCCACGGCATTCGTGAGCCCCGAATACGGAGGCCGTGAGTGGACGACCTCCCCTTCGGCTCTGAGTCCCGCATGAGGCCGTTACGCACCCTCATGGTGGTACTCGCTGTTGCCACGTGGTCCGTAGCCGTCGCCTTGATCGTTGCTCGAAGTATGGCCACATAGGTTCCCGCCTCTGCCGTGTGGACACCGACAGGCATGGCGGGGGCGGGTGCACGACGGCGCGGGGACCGCTTCCCCACTGCTTCGTTGAAGGGAATCGCACCATGGCGAATCGGCCCGACTTCGTGTTCGTTGGAGTGTCCATGTGCCGCCCGCGCTCCGGGGTGCAGAACTGCCCGGAGGTGGCCACCAACGTGCCCGGCGTGGTCGCCTTCCGGGACAGCGACGACCCCGACACCGTCGTTACCATGACGACGGAGTCATGGGCGCTGTTCACCGACGCCGTGAAGGCCGGGGAGTACGACATCACGGCATGACTTGAGAAGGCGACTATGCAGGAGTGCCCGCGCTGTCGCGCCGAGTGCGTGACGGACCCCGAATCGGGATGGTCCTTCTGCCTGCCGTGTGGTGAGCCCGTCGCCCCTCCGGCGTCCCCGCCATGTCCCGGTCCCGAACCGTGGCGAGGCAGGTCCACACAGTTGCGATACCGGCCGCGCGAGCACTGAGCCGGCACCCCTCCGTCCCGTTCGCGTGCTGCCCCCGTGGCGCATGGGCGGGGCGGAGGCGGGTGCGCAAGGATGGGGGTATGCCCAACCGACTCGCGCAGGCCACGTCCCCCTACCTCCTCCAGCACGCGGACAACCCCGTCGACTGGTGGCCATGGGCGGCCGAGGCGTTCGAGGAAGCCCGGCGGCGCGATGTCCCCGTGTTCTTGAGCGTCGGCTACAGCGCCTGCCACTGGTGTCACGTCATGGCGCACGAGTCCTTCGAGCACGACGACACCGCCGCGTACATGAACGAGCACTTCGTGTCCGTCAAGGTGGACCGTGAGGAGCGGCCCGACGTGGACGCCGTCTACATGGAGGCTGTGCAAGCCGCCACTGGGCAGGGCGGCTGGCCCATGTCCGTGTTCATGACGCCGGACGGGGAGCCCTTCTACTTCGGCACCTACTTCCCGCCCGAGGTTCGCCACGGCATGCCGTCCTTCCGCCAGGTGCTCGAAGGCGTGCACAACGCCTGGACGAGCCGCCGGGACGAGGTGGGGGAAGTCGCGGGGAAGATCACTCGGGACCTTGCCGGGCGGGAACTGAGCACCGGGGATGCCGGAACGCCCACCGAGGAGACCCAGGCCCTTGCGCTCCTCCAGTTGACTCGGGACATTGACCCCGCGAGTGGCTGGTTCAAGGGAGACACCAAATTCCCGCCGTCGATGGTGATCGAGTTCCTGTTGCGCCACCACGCGCGGGCCGGCTCCGTGGCCGCGCTGGAGATGGCGGAAGGGCTGTGCGGTGCGATGGCCCGTTCGAGCCTGTACGACCAGGTGGGAGGCGGGTTCCACCGGTACGTGCTCACGCCGAGGGCAGATGGGCCTTTGGTACCCCACTTTGAGAAGATGCTCTACGACAACGCCCTGCTGTGCCGGGTGTACGCGCATCTGTGGCGGCAGACAGGTTCCGAGCTGGCACGGCGCGTGGCGCTGGAGACCGCCGACTTCATGGTCCGGGAACTGCGCACCGCGGAGGGCGGGTTCGCCTCCGCGCTCGACGCGGATTCGGACGACGGCACGGGCCGGCATGTGGAGGGCGCGTACTACGTGTGGACGCCCGGGCAGCTGGTCGCGGTGTTGGGGGAGGACGACGCGGAGTACGCGGCCCGGTACTTCGGCGTCACTCCGGAGGGCACGTTCGAACGAGGCGCGTCCGTGCTGCAACTGCCGCAGATCGGCGGAGTGCTGGACGCCGACCGGGTCAAGGACATCCGGGCCCGGCTGCTGACCGCGCGCGAGGAACGGGCGCGTCCCGGCCGGGACGACAAGATCGTGGCCGCCTGGAACGGGCTGGCGATCGCCGCGCTCGCCGAGACAGGTGCGTACTTCGACCGCCCCGACCTGATCGAGCACGCCACGGAGGCGGCCGATCTGCTGGTGCGCGTACACCTGAACCAGGGTCCCGGCGGGGCCCGGCTCGGCCGCACCTCCAAGGACGGCCGCGCGGGTGCGAACGCCGGAGTGCTGGAGGACTACGCGGACGTCGCCGAGGGATTCCTCGCGCTGGCGGGCGTCACCGGTGAAGGCGTGTGGCTGGAGTTCGCCGGGCTGCTGCTGGACATCGTGCTGGACCGGTTCACCGGTGAGGGCGGCGCGCTGTACGACACCGCCCATGACGCAGAGCAGCTCATCCGCCGCCCGCAGGACCCGACCGACAACGCCGCCCCGTCCGGCTGGTGTGCGGCGGCCGGTGCGCTCCTGTCGTACGCCGCGCACACCGGCTCCGAGGCGCACCGCAGCGCCGCGGAGGCGGCGCTCGGCGTGGTGAAGGCGCTCGGTCCGCGTGCGCCGCGGTATATCGGCTGGGGGCTCGCGGCGGTGGAAGCCCTGCTCGACGGGCCGCGCGAGGTGGCGGTCGTGGGGCCGGAGGTCGAGCCGGCGACCCGCGAGCTGCACCGCACGGCGCTGCTGGCCCCGGCGCCGGGCGCGGTCGTCGCCGTGGGGGAGGCAGGCGGTGAGCCCGAGTTCCCGCTGTTGCGGGACCGGCCGCTCGTCGGCGGGCTGTCCGCCGCGTACGTCTGCCGCAACTTCACCTGCGACGCACCCACCACGGACGCGTCGGAGCTCACCCGGAAGCTGACCGGCTGACGGCACAGGCCGGCGTGGTGGCCGGGCCGCAGCGGAGGCGGGTCGGCGGGGTGCGGGCCGCCGCGGAGGCCGGCCGACGTGGCGCGGGCGCCGCGGACACCAGCCCCGCTCTCCGCGCTCTGTGCAGACCTCGTTGCCCGCCGGGTCTCCGAACGCTTCAGAACAACTGTTCTGCAGACACCCGGCCATGGCGGCATCTGCGCAGGTCAGCGGGCATGTGGAGGTTCGCGGGAGTTCGTTGTCCCTTACTCGTCCGGCCCTACGGGGGCATGGAGGAACGGCAGGCGGACACCGGGAATTCCGTGCTCCTTATGGACAGCATGGGGACGAAGCACGCGGCAAAGCGTGACGGAGGAGTGGCGGAAATGCTGCGCGGCGTATGCGTCCTCCGGCTGTCCGTCTGGACCGACGAGACCACCAGGCTCGAAACCGAAACGGCCCGCCGAAGGAACTGACGGGCCGTCACCAAATGTCTAGGCTGGACGTCTTCCCCGCGGCGGACGTCGATGTGGACCATGTGCGGCCCCTCGCGATGGGAGGACCGACACGGCGGGCAACGTGCAAGTGCTGTGCCGGGGTTGTCACGCGCTGAAGACGCGGACGGAGTTCGGGCGCGTGGCCTAGCGCGGCATCAGCAAACGCGTGGGGTGCTCGACGCGAACTTCAAGGGTCAGGTAATCCCGGCCCTGAGAAGTAAGTCCGATGGGGTCCGACCCAACGGGCGCAGTGCCAACGGCAGCGTCGGCGCGGCTGCTGTGTTCACCAAGGGCATCGTTGGCCGATGCGGAAGGCGCAAGGGCTGCGGCTGATGCGGCAGCAATGGCGAGGGCAGCGAAAGTACGCTTCGCGATCTTCATGCACCGTGAACGATCTCGGTGTAGTCGGGTCACGCCCTACCGCTGCGCCCACCATGTTCCCGCCGCACCCCCGGCGGTGGTGATCAGGGCGACGAGCCATCCGGGGATGCGCTGGTCCTCGGCCAGCGCCTCCGGATCACCCGGCGCGGGCTCGTCGGACATCGGGCGGTCGAGCAACGCGCTCCAGAAACCGGCGAGTTCGTAGGGTCGTCGGTGCAGTCGAACGTGATGTGCCGGATGGTGGGGTTCAACGGCCCTCTCCCTGGGCTCCGTTCATGGCCGCTCCGCACGATCGCCGACGCGACGGGTGTTGTCGAACGGATTCCCGGATCAGAGCGTCAGGCCCTGCCCCAGCGTGTCCAGCGTCTGGTCGAGCAGAGCGGCCGGATCGTCGCGGCAGCCGCGCTCCGCCCAGTAGACGGCGGTCTCCTGGAGCGCCGACAGCACCGCCGAGGTGAAGACCCGTACCCGAAGGTCTTCCGGGTCGCGCCCGGTGCGCTCCGCGATCACCATGGCGAGCCGCCGGGCCGCCTGGGACGCCGACTCCGTCATCCGGGCCCGTACCGCGGGGACTTCGGCCAGCAGCCGTGACCGCTGGGCCATCTCCTCCGGGGCCTCGGCGGACATCGCGCCCAGTGCCTGGTGCAGCAGGGCCCGCAGGGACTCGATGGGCGGCTCGTCCGCGGGCCGGGCGCGCAGCGCCGCCTCCGGCAGCGGGTCGGCCTCGTCCGTCAGGACGATGTCCTCCTTGCTGGGGAAGTAGCGGAAGACCGTGGAGGGCGAGACCTCGGCCGCCTGTGCGATCTGCTCGATGGTCGTCGCCTCGTAGCCCCGCTCTGCGATCAGCCGGTAGGTGGCCCGCCGGATGGCCAGCCGCGTCTTGATCTTCTTGCGTTCCCGCAGGCCGGGGGCGGCGCGGGCGGCGGAGTGGGGATGCGCGGTGGCGGCCATGGACGTCATTGTCATGCATGGCCCCGGCATCCCGGGCCGGGTTGTGCAGATCGCCGCATACGGGTGGCCCCGCGCCCCGCGCCCGGTCGTGCAGATCGCCGCATGCGGGTGGTCCCGTGCCCGGTCGTTCAGATCGCCGCATGCGGGTGGCCCCGGGCCCCGCGCCCGGTCGTGCAGATCATGCATACGGGTGGGTGCGGGGGCCGAACCGCTCAGGCGGCTGCTTCATGGCGGAGCCGAGCGCCTTGGGCGTACCGCCGGCCGGGACGTACGAGGTCGCCGGCTGCTGCTTGCCGCCGGTCGCATTCGACCGGGGCAGCGCGTGCATCGCACCGCCCGCCCGCGGGCCGAACGGGGCGCGACGTGGAGATGGGCAGCGGTCCCGTCGACCGCTGAGCCGACGCGCTGGTTCCTGCCCGGCTTGCCGGGAAGACCGGGGGCGTTGCCCGGCTCGATCCAGCGGTCGCCGTCGGGGGGCCGGGCGGGCCGGTGCGCGCGGGCGCGTCCTGGCTCGCCGACGACGGAGAACGTCCGGACCGCACCCGCGTCGGCGACGTCGCCCAGGTCCTCACCGGGGATGCCCACGGCGGGCATCAGGTCGTACACGCCCGGCGGCCTGCCCTGGCCGCCCGTGTGGCGTGGGGTCGGTCAGGACGCCTGGTAGGCGACCAGTGAGATGCCCACGTAGTGCACGACGAACGCCGCGAGCGTGAAGGAGTGGAAGACCTCGTGGAAGCCGAACCACCGGGGTGAGGGGTTCGGGCGCTTGATCCCGTAGATCACTCCGCCGGCGCTGTAGAGCACGCCGCCGACGATGACGAGCACCAGCACCGCGATCCCGCCGGCGCGCATGAATTCGGGCAGAAAGAAGACGGCCGCCCAGCCCATCGCGATGTAGCAGGGTGTGTACAGCCAGCGCGGCGCGCCCACCCAGAAGACGCGGAAGGCGATGCCCGCCACCGCGGCCGCCCATACCGCCCACAGCAGCGTCCGGCCGGTGGAATCTGGGAGGAGCAGCACGGTCAGCGGGGTATATGTGCCCGCGATGATGAGAAAGATATTGGCGTGGTCCAGCCGGCGGAGCACGGCCTCGGCCCGCGGTCCCCAGTTTCCCCGGTGGTAGAGCGCGCTCACCCCGAAGAGCAGGCAGGCGGTGAGCACATAGATCGCACAGGCGATCCGGGCGCGGGCGGTGTCGGCGAGTGCCGTGAGCACCAGCCCGGCGACCACGACGGCAGGGAACATCCCGGCGTGCAGCCAGCCGCGCAGTCGTGGCTTCAGCAGGTGGTGCCGGTCCGCGGATATCTCGTTCTCGGCTGTCGTCGTTGCTGTCTCGGTCGCTTCGGGCGCGGCGGCGGCAGTCATGACGGGATGGTACCTACGGAGCCGTAGGCGCAGGAGTCCGTCTTCGTCACACCGTGCCGTCTCTTCCAGGCGAAGCACGCGCCGCACTCCGGCGAATCAGGAGTGACGCATGAGTGGGCTTGCTCACGTGAGAGGCCCTCTGGACATATGGGCAGCTGGCATCGATGATCAGATGAGTGCGGTCGGCACCGGATGAGCGCCAAGGAGATCTTTACCGTGAAGCATCCGGGTCGCGGCCCCCAAGGGGCAAAAAACAACAAAACCCCTCATTTAGGAGCAATCGTGGCGCGCGACATCGCGGCTCCCGACACCGTCCCCACCACCCACCAGGAGCTCATCGCCTGGGTAGACGAGATCGCAGCAGTCACGCAGCCGGACAGCGTCGTCTGGTGTGACGGTTCCGAGGCTGAGTACGAGCGCCTGTGCGAGGAGCTCGTCGCCAAGGGCACCTTCCGGAAGCTCGATCCGATCAAGCGCCCCAACTCCTACTACGCGGCGTCCGACCCGACCGACGTCGCCCGGGTCGAGGACCGCACCTTCATCTGCTCCGAGAAGGAGGAGGACGCGGGCCCCACCAACCACTGGAAGTCCCCCGCCGAGATGAAGGAGATCTTCACCGGCGAGAAAGGCGTCTTCCGGGGCTCGATGCGCGGCCGCACGATGTACGTGGTGCCGTTCTGCATGGGCCCGCTCGGCTCGCCGCTCTCCGCCATCGGCGTCGAGATCACCGACTCCGCCTATGTCGCGGTCTCCATGCGCACCATGACCCGGATGGGCCGCCCCGTCCTCGACGAACTGGGCTCCGACGGCTTCTTCGTCAAGGCCGTCCACACGCTGGGCGCCCCGCTGGAGCCCGGACAGGCCGACGTTCCGTGGCCGTGCAACTCCACCAAGTACATCTCGCACTTCCCCGAGACGCGTGAGATCTGGTCGTACGGCTCCGGCTACGGCGGCAACGCGCTCCTCGGCAAGAAGTGCTACGCGCTGCGCATCGCCTCCGTCATGGCGCGTGACGAGGGCTGGCTCGCCGAGCACATGCTGATCCTCAAGCTCACCCCTCCGTCCTCTGCCTCCGGCCCGGTCGAGCCCCGCTATGTCGCCGCGGCCTTCCCCTCCGCCTGCGGCAAGACCAACCTCGCCATGCTGGAGCCCACGATCTCCGGCTGGACGGTGGAGACCATCGGCGACGACATCGCCTGGATGCGTTTCGGCGAGGACGGCCGGCTGTACGCGATCAACCCGGAGGCGGGTTTCTTCGGCGTCGCGCCCGGCACCGGCGAGCACACCAACGCCAACGCCATGAAGACCCTGTGGGGCAACGCGGTCTTCACCAATGTCGCCCTCACCGACGACGGCGACGTGTGGTGGGAGGGCATGACCGAGGACGCGCCCGCGCACCTGACGGACTGGAAGGGCCGTGACTGGACGCCGGACTCCGACGAGCCCGCCGCGCACCCGAACGCCCGGTTCACCGTCCCCGCCTCGCAGTGCCCGATCATCGCGCCCGAGTGGGAGGACCCCAAGGGCGTGCCGATCTCCGCGATCCTGTTCGGCGGGCGTCGCGCCTCGGCGGTCCCGCTGGTGACCGAGTCCTTCGACTGGAACCACGGCGTCTTCCTCGGCGCGAACGTCGCCTCCGAGAAGACCGCCGCCGCCGAGGGCAAGGTCGGTGAGCTGCGCCGCGACCCGTTCGCCATGCTGCCGTTCTGCGGCTACAACATGGGCGACTACATGGCCCACTGGATCAAGGTCGGCGCCTCCGCGGACCAGTCCAAGCTGCCCAAGATCTACTACGTGAACTGGTTCCGCAAGAACGACGCCGGCAAGTTCGTATGGCCCGGGTTCGGCGAGAACAGCCGCGTTCTGAAGTGGATCGTCGGGCGTCTGGAGGGTGTCGCCGAGGGCGTCGAGACCCCCATCGGCACTCTGCCGACCAGGGAGTCCCTGGACACCGAGGGCCTGGAGCTGGCCGAGGAGGACCTCGACTTCCTGCTCAAGGTCGACACGGAAGTCTGGCGCGAGGAGGCGGCGCTGGTCCCCGAGCACCTCAACACCTTCGGCGACCACACTCCGAAGGAGCTGTGGGACGAGTACCGCGCGCTGGTGGCCCGCCTGGGCTGACCCCTCCGGGCCGACCGCCCCGAATGCCGCGGCGGGCTCCCGGCATCCGCCCTGACCTGTGGTCGTCCCGGCCCGCCGCACACCACGGCCCCCGAAGCTCCCTCAGGGCTTCGGGGGCCGTCCGGGTGTCTGCGAGCGCTCGTCAGCCGCCGTCCACATAGGCGCGGGCCGCGACCATCACATCTCTGAAGCGGCCGTCGGAGATGACCGTCAGCGGGGCTTCGTCCTCCAGCTGCGGATTCATCCCGATCAGCCAGGCCCGTGCGGTGTAGAGACTCTCCGCGTCCTGGATCAGCTGGAACACCTGCAGGGCGGCGCGCAGCCGCTCCTCCGCGTCCTGGCGGGGGGCGGACTCGCCCGACGCCCACTTGCCGACCTGGCGCGGATCGCTGATGTTGGTGATCCGCGCGGTCAGCCGTTGGCCGAGATTGTCCTGAAGGAAGCGCGCGATGTCCGCGACGGACATGCGGACGGTCGCGACATGGGCGCGTTCGGCGCTGGCCACACTCTTGGGTAAGGCTTTGACGCCGACGGCGGGGCTCGGGGCGGTGGTGGGCATGAACAGCTCCCCCCTGCTCCCCCTTGCGCGCCGGATGCGCGCCGTGCTGGTTCTCTCGGTCTGCGGGAGCAGTTGATCGTCTTGGTTGTAGGTCCTGCGAAGCCGGCTGGTCCAACAAAGCTACCCGTAAACCACGTCCAACTCCACCACCTATGCATAGAGTTCACCGTTCCTGAGCCAGCGTCAAGTGGTTTACCGGTGCCCGGCATTGCCGTCTGAGCTGCGGACTTACCGGCTGTTCCGAGGTCGGGGCGAGGCGGCGGACATGGCGGATTTCAGCCGTGTGGGCGAGCGGGGTACGCGGTGGTCTTCCGGTGGGTCAGCGGATGGTGAGCCCGTACTCCTCGGCCACCGTGCGCAGCCCTTCCGTCTCCGGCCAGATGGGCTGGGACTCGATCTCTTCGAGCTCCACATCGCTGAAGACCGCCCAGCACTGCCGCAGTCCGAAGCGGGAGCGGTAGGCGATCCCGTGGATCAGCCGGCCCTGCTGCTGGGTGCGCTGCGCTATCGCCCAGGCGGAGATCAGCCGGGTCACCCTGCGGTCGGGGCCCTGGGTGCACTCCTGCGTCAGGGAGTCGACGCCCAGCCGTTCCAACTGCTCCTTGAGCTCCGCGGAGAGCGTGAGCAGCGTCTGCTCGTCGTCGACGTCCAGGAACCGCGCCTCCTCGTCCGGCCGCAGCCGTACCAGCGTGTGCCGGGTGCGCCAGTCCCGCGGCAGATGGCCCGGCGGCATATAGGCCTGCTGCTGCCAGTCGTCGCCGATGACCGCGCGCAGTTCGGGAGCGACCCGGAAGGGGGCCAGCGCCTCGGCGAAGCAGCCGTCCAGCTCGGAGGCGCAGTACAGCGTGCCGTAGCTGACCAGGCTCCAGCGGCTGCCACCCGAACGGCTGTCGTCCTCCGGGCTGATGTAGGTGTACTTGCAGGGGTCCTTCGCCTTCCCCAGCCGCCACACCCCGCGCTCCGGCGCCCGGATGAGGCTCGCTCCTAACACTGTCCCCTCGCTCATGCACCGCTCCTCACCCGGTGATCGGTCCTGTTCGTCACCTGCCTGTTCCTGAACGATCATCTTCCGACGCCGGACACGCCCGAGGTGTGGACTTGGCGATTCCAGCAGGGGCGCACAAAGGACTTCAGGGGGCGCATGGCCCGAACTCCGGGGGGCGCAGACCGGTCGGCCGGGAGGAGGCGCTCCCCCCCCCGGCCCGGTGCCGCGGCAGGGCAGAGCCCGCCGAGTGGGGCGCTAGCCGGGCAGGTCCAGGCAGTCGGGCGCGGGCAGGTCCAAGTCCCCGTCGAGGTCCCCGTCCAGCTCCAGGAGAGCGACGCCGGCGTCGCCCGCGATCGCCAGGGCCGGGCCCTGTGCCGAGAGCGCACGGACCCGGCTGCCCGCGGCCAGCTGCAGGACGCAGCGCGACGTCGCCGCGTCCCAGAAGCGGATCGTGCCGTCCCGGGCGGCGCTCGCTGCGAACGCGCGACGTGCGCCCGACGGTGTGACCGCCGTCCAGGCGGCGACGGCCTCCACGGCCTCGGTGTGCCCGCGCAGCACCGCGCCCAGCGGCGCGTACGCGGTGAGGTCCCACAGCCGTACGGTGCCGTCGTCGCCGCCGCTCACGAGGAACGGCGGCAGCGGGCCCCCCGGATCGGCCCCGAAGGCGACCGCGTTGACGAAACCCTGACGGCAGGTGAGCACCCGGCCCGGGCCGCCGGCCGCCGGCTCCACCACGTGCACCGTCCCGTCCGTGCTGCCGGAGGCGACCCAGTCCCGGCCGTGCCCGTCGGACGCCGCCGCCACGGCGCGCACCCGGAAGGCGTGCCGCCAGTGCAGCAGCTGCTGCCCGGTCGTCAGATCCCACAGCCGTACGGTGCAGTCGTCACCCCCGCTGACGGCGACGGGCCGCCCGTCAAAGAGCACGGCCGACGCGAGGGACCGCACCGGCAGCGAGTGCCCCCTGAGCGGAGGGAACGGCACGGCGGCGCGGCCGGGGTCCCGGGGTGCGGGATCCCAGGCGCGGACGGTGCAGTCGGCCGCCGCCCACAGCAGCCGACCGGGGCCGTGGGGCGTTGCGGGCGTCCAGGCCAGAGCGGAGACCTGGTGCCGCGGGGCCGTGCCGAAACCGGCGTCGGGCTCCCCGGTGCCCGCGTCCCACAGCTGCACCCGCGCCGAGGCGTAGCCGACCGCCAGCCGCGGCGCCGAGCCGAGGCGTCCGGCGAGCGTCGCCGTGACGGCCGAAGGGGCCGGGTCGACGCCGTCCACGGCACGGCGCAGGTCCTGACCGTCCCACAGCCGCACCGTGTTGTCCCGCGCCACCGAGGCAAGCCGGGCGGGCCCGTCCGCCGGGAGAGCGCACAGCGCGGTCACGGCGTCGCCGTGACCGGTGAGCCGTCCCGTCCACTGGCGGGAGCCGACGTCCCACAGGTCGACGGCGGTTCCTGGGCCGGCCGCGGCGAGCAGATCCCTTCCGTCCCCGGTCCGGAGGGCCGTCAGGGCGGTGACGGGCTCCCCCTCGCCGGGCAGCGCCGCCCGCGCCCCGCCGGCGAGGTCCCACAGCGTGAGGGAGCCGTCCGCGTGCCCGGTGGCCACCCCGCCGGGGACGCCCGTACCGGCACAGGACCGCACCGGAACGTCGACCGGGTGCTGGTACACCAGGCGCGGGGCGGCGTCCCCGGCGTCCGACACGTCCCACACGCGCAGGGAGCGCCCCGCCCCCACCAGCAGGCGCCGGCCGTCGGCCCCGGTGGCGAGCGTGAGCGCGAAGGCAGCCCGGTCCAGCGGGTGGGCCGCCAGCTCCGGGAGCCGGCGCTCGCCCGCGCCCTCCCGCCAGAGCGTGACCGAGCCGTCCCCGCCGGCCGCCGCCACATGCAGCCGGCCCTCGGCGTCGCGGTAGCCCGCGACCGCCGCGATCCACGCCGAGCGGCGGAGCGCCATATGGTGCACCAGCGTGCCCCGGCCGGTGTCCCAGACGCGTACGACGCCGTCCGCGCTGCCCGACACGAGGTCGCCCGCGCCCGTGGCGTGGGGCACGAAGTCCAGGCACCGCACGGCCCCGTCGTGGGCCGGAATCCGGTCTTCGACGCCCGCGCCCGTCGTCGCGTCGACGAGTTCGATGCCGCCCGCCTCGTTGCCGACGGCGAGCAGGGGCGTCCCGCCGGGGCCGGCCGCCGCCGAGAGGGACAGGCCGCGTCGGCCCAGCGTCGTCAGGACGTTGGCCGGCGGCGCCCAGCGCGACCACAGCACCCGCAGCCGTGAGCCGTCAAAGTCCGCGACGTCCTGCGGCAGCCGCGCGTACGGGACGCCGGGGTGCCGCAGCGCGGTATGTGCGAGATGGAGGCTGGAGCGGCGTGACGCGACGTCAGCGTCGCGCAGATACGGCTCGATCGCCGCCCACGCGGCGAGCCACGACTGCTGCGCGCGGCCGGCGCGGGGCAGACCGAGGAGCCCTCGTACGCCGTCGCCGGACAGCCACGGCAGCAGCGCCGGAGGAACGTGTGTGTCGTCGAGCACCCCGCCGAGCGCGGCGTGCCCCGCCAGATGCCGCCGCAGATACGGATGCGGCGCCCCGGCCCCGCCGCCTCCCGCCAACTCCGCGAGCGCGGCGGCGATCCGCGCGTGCGCCGTGCGTTCGGCGTGGCCGGGCGGGTCGGGATCCGCCGGGCCGTCGCCGTACCCTGCGCTGCCTGCCTTCGCCAACTGTGGGAGTGCGGCCGGGTTCGGCGCGTGGGCCGTGTGTTCGGCGTCGCCAGGTGGGATGGACCCCCCGGTCCGGGCGCCGTTGCCCCCGGCCGGCGCGGCAGCGAGGGGTGCGTACGCCGTGGGTGGGGCGTCACCGGGTGGTTCGGTGGCCGTCGAGCTGCCGCCGGGCGCGGAGCCGCTGGTTTCGCCGTCGCCGTCGTCCGGCAGCCCCGTGAGCGCCGCCGGTTCGACGTCGCCGGGCGCGGGACCCCCGGTCGCGCCCGCAGCCGGTGAGACGCGCGACGGCGGCGCGGCCTCCTTGTTCGGTTCCGGTGCGTCCGGCGTCATATGTCCGTTCCCCCCGCCTTGTGCCGCGCCTCGTGCCCCAACCCGTACCGCGGCCAGCGGCGCAGCATCGCCGCCAGTCGTTCGTGCGCCGGGCGGTACACCACGCGGTCGTCCTCGCTGTCATGCGTGAGATACCCGGCCAGCCGGCCTTCCAGCAGTTGGCGGATCTTTTCGTCCGCGTGCTCGATGGGCGCCCCCAGCAGGGCCTCGGCGGCCGCGGGCCACACCTGCGCCCAGGGGATGCCCCGGCCGAGTCCGAAAGCCGTGGCCCGCAGCAGCGCCGTCGCCTCGACGGCGTTCAGGCCCTCGTCCGCGACCCTGCGGAGGTCTTCCTCGAACAGGCCCGCCGTGCCCCGGTCGAGCCGGTCGAGCCACCGCGCGTCGCCGAGCAGCGCGGACGCGTCGCCGCGGCGGAGCTGTTCGGCGGCCAGCCTGGCGTCGAGGAACGACCGGCCCACGCGGGCTGCGACCATCCGCGCGGCCCGCTCGGCCAGTGCCGGATCGGCGCTCCACGGCTCACCGCACAGCAGGGCGGTCACATACGCGGCGACGTCGTCCCGCACGCCGTCGCCGTCCGTGCGCACGACCTGGGCGGCCGGGAAGGCGGCCAGCAGTTCCCCGAGCAGACCTCCGGGGCTCGCGGCGGCCGCGTCCGGAGCGCCGGGGACGCTGCTGCGCACCCCCAGCAGCAGCCGCAGCCCCCGCCGTGCCGGAAGCGGCGGCGGCAGCGGAGCGGGCCCGTCCGCCTGGCCCGGCGCCTGCGCCGGAACCGGGGCCGCGCCCGTGCCGCACGGCCCGCCGGCGTAGGCGGCGAGGGGGGCCAGCACATCGCGTACGCAGGCGAGGGGCGCGGGCGACTCGTCGAGGCCGTCGACCACGACGGTCACCGCGTCGTCCGCCGTACGGCTCTTGGTGAACACGTCACGCAGCCGCTGCTGCCACTGCCGCAGCGCGTCTGCCGCGGGGCGGGACGGGTCCGGCTCACAGCCGAGCCGCACCCCGATGGCCTCTATCAGGCTCAGCGGCCCCCGGTTGCGGGCCGACACGGCGACCTGCACGGAGCCCTCGGGGGGCACGCCGTCCACGGGCGCCCTGCGGACTGCGTCCGCGTACCGCGGCGACGCCCGGAACGCCGGATCGCTGAGCGTCACGGCGCGGGCCAGCACCGCGGACTTCCCGCTGGCGGCCGCGCCCGTGACGATGAGCACGCCTGCCGGGCCCCCGACGAAGCGCGTCAGCCGCCGGTTGAGCTCCCGGCGGCCGGAGAAGTACCAGCCGGGGTCGTCGGCGTCCGCTCGGCCGCTGGCCCGGTCCAGCCAGTACTCCAGTTCGTCGTGCGTCGCCGCGACTTCCGCGCGCTCGGGGGGGACGGCGGCGCGCCGCGGCCGGTATCCGGGGTTGGGCAGCGTGGGCGTGCGCACGCCCAGCCTGGACGGGAGCACCGGGCGGGGGCCCGGCAGCGACAGCGCCCGCTCCTCGTTGAGCCGGTCCGTGGCCCGCTCCAGGGCCTGGAGGAACTCGGACAGCGACAGGTGGGGACGGGTGATGCCCGCAGCGTCCTTCAGCCAGTCGTGGGCGGTCCGCAGGATCAGCGCGAACTCCCGGCCCATCACCGGGGTGCGCGCGGCCGTCGTCGCCAGCACGTTCAGGGTGCCCCCGGCTGTCCGCTCCCGGGCGAGATCCGCCACCAGCGCGGCCAGTTCGGGGCCGATGCCTCCCGCCTCACAGGCGTTCACGATCACCAGCACATGGCGGGCCGGTGAGTCGAGCGCGGCGATGACGACCTCGTTCGTCGGCATGCCGGTGGCCAGCAACCGGTCCGGGTCGGTGCGGGGCAGCAGCAGGAAGTGCCTGTTGGAGGCGCCGATCGCGCCATGGGAGGTGACGTAGACGACGAGCGCCTCGTCCTCCTCGGTCTCCCGGATGCCCGACGTGTGCAGAAACCGCTCCACGTCGTGGCGCTCCTCGGGAGACCTGAGCAGCGTCTGCACGAATCCCTCTGCCGGCGTCGCGCCCGTCGCCCACCACTCGGTGACGATCGCGAGCTGCTCGTCGACGGCCTTGGCGAACTCCGGCTCGCCGTCGTCGTCCACCGCGACGATGACCAGCGAGCCGCGCCCTGCGGAGCCGCCGGCCCCCGACCCCGTAGCCTCATCCGGCCCGGTTGTCCTGGGCGGCCCCGCCGTCCCGGGCGACCCTGTCGCCTCATATGGCCCCGCCGTCCCGGGCGATTCCGCCGCCTCATGCAACCCGGCCGTCTTGTGCGGCCAGGTTGTCCCGGGCGGCCCCGCCGCGCCGGGCGGCCCCTGCGCCGGTCTGCCGGTCGCCGTGCCGCCCGTCGACCCGGCCGGCCGGCCGACTGCCGGCTCCGGTCTCCCGGCTAACGCAGTCTCACCTCGGGCCCCGTTCTGCCCACTCTCTCCGTATCCCCCGCATTCCCCGTACATGTTCCCTATTGTTCACAGCCATGAATGAGCACAGGCCGGTTCTGACCGAAGACCGCACCCAGGACGCCGTCGTCATCGTGCCCGGCATCATGGGCAGCGAGCTGTACGACACCGTCACACAGCGGACCGTGTGGGGCTTATCCGGTGTGAGCTGGCTGATCCGGGCGTGGACGCGGCCCCAGGGGCTGGAACCGCTGCGGCTGACCCCCGAGGAACGGTCCGGCGAAGTCGGCCGGATCAAGGCCGTCCGGCTGATGCGGCACTCGTCCTGGACGCCGTATCTGCAGGGGCTGGAGCCCTACACCGAGCTGGCCGAGACGGTCCGTCAGTGTGTCGCGCACCCCGCGGCCGTCCTGGAGTTCCCTTATGACTGGCGACTGCCGGCAGCCTTCAACGGCAAGCTCCTCGCGGAGGCCGCGCGCAGCCACCTCAGCGCATGGCGGGCGCACCCCGCGCATGACGAAGCCCGCCGCAACCGCGTCGACGAACGCCCGGCGCGGCTGGTCTTCGTCGCCCACTCCATGGGCGGGCTGGTCACTCGCGCGGCGCTCGACCCCGGCCACGACGGGGAGCTGGCCGCCGACACCCGCGCCGTCCTCACCCTCGGCACGCCGTTCCACGGCGCCGTGAAGGCGACGGCGATCCTCAACACCGGGCGCGGCGCCCCCGTGCCCCTGCCGCACCGGCAGCTGCAGTCGGTCGCCGCGGGCATGCCGGGGCTGCACGATCTGCTGCCGCACTACGCGTGCCTGATCGACGGCGACACCGTCCGCACGCTTGCACCGGAGGACGTCGCCGCCCTGGGAGGCGACGCCGAACTCGCCCGCGCCGCGGCCGAGTCCCACCGCAGGCTCACAGGGGTCGCCCTGCCCGGCCACCGCGCGGTGGCCGGCACCCAGCAGACGACCCTGCAGAGCCTCGCCCTCCGCGACGGCGTCGCCGAACTGCACTGCCACGGCGTACGCCAGCACAGCAGCGGCGACTTCATTCGGGACGCGCGCGGCCGGCTGAGGTTCTTCGACGTGAAGGGCGACGGGACGGTCTACAAGGAGTCTGCGGCCGTCGGACCCGCCGTCACCCCGCTACCTCTCCAGCACGGGGCCGTCGCCTCGGACCGGGTCGCGCTCAAGGCTGTCGCGGAGATGCTGCGCGACGACCAGCACCTCGGCCCTCCGCAGGGCGCGCCGGGGTGCGGCCTGGAGGTACCGGACCTCGTCGAGGCGCGGGCCCCCTGGCCCGTCGTGCTCAGCGGGGTCGACTCGCTGTCCGGAGTCCGCTGCACCGTCGCCCCCGCAAACGCCCCGGACACCGCCGGCGTGGGCGCCCAGCAGCTCAGACTGGGCTGGGGCGACGGCCGGGTGCGCGCCACCGCCACCCTGCCCGCTCCCGGTCTCTACCGGGTCGCCGTCCGTACCCTCGACGGCCATACGGTCACCCAGCTCGTGCTCGCCGAGGGTCTCGACGGGGCGAGGGACTGAGCGTGCGCGCCGAGGGTCCCGACGGGGCGAGGGACTGAGCGTGCGCCTCACCGCGGTCCACGGAGTGCCGCTCCCGTCCGCGGCGCCGGGGTGGCTACGCGGATGTCACCCGGTCCACGGGCCTTCGCGGCTCGTGGACCGGGTGGTCAGCGGGCGCCGATCAGCCGGAGCTCGTCCAGCGCGGCGGTGTGCGCGTCCATCCGCTCGGCGGTGAGGATCGCGGCGGCGGTGTCGGCGCGGGAGGCGGCGACCACCAGGGCACGGCTCGCCAGCGTGTGGGCGCGCCGGTGCAGGGCGGCGTGGTCGGCGCCGGACAGGGCGGCATGGCGGGCGGGCGGCGCGCCGCGCAGCCGGGCCACCTGGGCCGCGACGCGGTCGCCGGCCTCCAGGAGCCCCAGCTCGTCGGTGACGGCGAGGAGCGCGGCCAGATGGCCGGCGAGCTGGATGTCCAGCTCCTCCTCGCGGCTGCGATGCGGGAAGTCTGCGTCGTCGGCCATCGCGTGGACGGACTTGGTGCGGATCGGCTCGTACATGAGATGGCCTCCTGCCCTCTGACAGAGACCATCCTACATTGGATTCAGTCTAAAGTTGACCCTGATCGCCAGGTGATCAGGGAGGCACTTCAGTGCTGGCCGTACCCGTCCAGGAAGTTCCCGATCCGGGTCACCGCGTCGGCCAGGTCCTTGGTGTTGGGCAGGGTCACGATCCGGAAGTGATCGGGTTCGTGCCAGTTGAACCCGGTGCCGTGCACGACCATGATCTTCTCGGAGCGCAGCAGGTCGAGAACCATCTGCCGATCGTCCTTGATCTTGTAGACGGCAGGATCCAGCCGGGGGAAGAGATACAGCGCCCCCTTGGGCTTCACGCAGGTCACACCCGGGATCTGGGTCAGCAGCTCATATGCCGTGTCACGCTGCTCCAGCAGCCGCCCGCCCGGCAGCACCAGATCCTCGATCGACTGCCTGCCCTGCAGCGCCGCGGCGACCGCGTGCTGCGCCGGCATGTTCGCGCACAGCCGCATATTGGCCAGAATCGTGAGCCCCTCGATATACGAGGAGGCGTGCCCCTTGGGCCCGCACACGGCCAGCCAGCCGCTGCGGAAGCCGGCGACGCGGTAGTTCTTGCTCATCCCGTTGAAGGTGAGGACCAGCAGGTCGGGGGCGATCGCGGCGGTCGGCGTATGGGTGACGCCGTCATAGAGGATCTTGTCGTAGATCTCGTCGGAGCAGACGGTCAGATTGTGCCGGCGGGCGATCTCGGTCAGCCCCCGCAGCGTCTCGTCGTCGTACACCGCGCCGGTCGGGTTGTTCGGATTGATGATCACCAGCGCCTTGGTGCGGTCGGTGATCTTGCGCTCGATGTCGACGAGGTCGGGCGTCCAGTCGGCCTGCTCGTCACAGCGGTAGTGCACGGCGGTCCCGCCGGCCAGCGACACGGCGGCGGTCCACAGCGGATAGTCCGGCGCCGGGACCAGCACCTCGTCGCCGTCGTCCAGCAGCGCCTGCATGGACATCTGGATCAGCTCGGAGACGCCGTTGCCGAGGTAGATGTCCTCGACGGAGAGCGGGATGCCCTTGGTCTCGTAGTGGCTCATCACCGCGCGGCGCGCGCTGAGCAGGCCCTTCGCATCCCCGTACCCATGTGCGTCCCCGAGGTTGCGCAGCACGTCCTCGAGGATCGCCGGCGGGCACTCGAAACCGAAGGCGGCGGGGTTGCCGGTGTTGAGCTTGAGGATGCGATGACCGGCAGCCTCAAGCCGCATCGCCTCCTCGAGGACCGGCCCCCGGATCTCGTAACAGACGTTGGCGAGCTTCGTCGACTGGATCACCTGCATGTCCGCGAGCTTACGGCGGCGTGACGCAGAGCGCTCCGTGTTTTCGGACACGTGGGGGAGTCCCCGGGGGCTCCCGGGGCGAGTCGGGCCCGCCCCGGGAGCCCGGGTCACCTGCGGGTCCTCGCCTCATGGGCGAGTGAACCGACCACTGAGGAGGAGGGCCGGGCCGCAGCGAAAGCGGCTCAGGCGGGGCACTCCTTCCAGGCGAGGTGGTAGATCGTGTTGAGCTCGCCGTCGGTCGAGTCCATCGTCATAAAGCTGGTGGTCGTCGCGGGGTCGGAGCTCCCCGCGTACACCCGCAGCTCGGTGTTGATGTTGAAGTTGCGCTGGACCCCGCAGGGCGCCCAGACGAGTTGCGCCCAGTCCGTCTCGTCGGTCGCCTGCCAGTTGTTGTCGTGCGGGCCGTAGAACACGTGGTTCCGGGCGGCGGTGTCGGGCGAGCCCTGGAAGTAGTACGAGGCCTTCTGGGTGGCGTACGCCCCGTCCTCCAGGCTGGCGTAGCCGCGGTAGTCGGCGCTGGCGATCGCGTAGGTGAAGCCCTGCGGTACATGTACGACCAGGCTGAGCTGGCAGTTCTTGCGGAAATCGGTGGGGCTTGAGCCGAGGCCCACCATGGCGAGGTAGTCGCTGTAGGTGACGGTGAAGGCGGTGTTGTCCTCGGACACGGCCACCGCCGCGGTGCCCTGGCGACAGCCCGAGCCGTTCACCGTCGCGATCTCGATCGTCATCTTGTCCGGGTCGGCCGGAGGGCCGCCGGCCGCCGCGGAGGCCGGCTGGGCGCCGAGGAGCGAGGCGAGGAAGACCGCCGTCGCGCCGCCTGCTAACAGTGCGCGGGTCATGGGTTTCTCCCGTCGGAGGGATGTGAGGGGTTCCCGGGAACGAGTGCCCCTCCCGGCAAACATCGCCGGTCGCGGCGCTGGACATTGTTTCGTCGTGCACCTGTCAACGCTTCAATGAACTCCCGGGTGGTCATGAAGGTCGGATGGCGCTTGGCATCGTAGTGCGGGGGCGGTGGCTGCCAAGGGGTGTTCTCGGCCTACTCGCGGCCGAGAAGAAGCCGGCGAGGGGCTGGCGGGGCCGGCGGAAGAGGCGGCAAACAGGGGCGGCAAACGAGGGCGCAAACAGGGGCGGCCCCGGAGAGCGGGATCGCTCTCCGGGGCCGCGGGGCGCGGTTGCCGCGCCCGGATGCCGCGCCGGCGTCGGACGTCGGTGCGTCAGCTGTTGACGCAGGCGCTGCCGAAGGCCGGGTTCAGCAGCCCGATGACGTTCACGGAGTTGCCGCAGACGCCCAGGGGAACGTGCACGGGAACCTGGACCAGATTGCCCGACAGCACACCCGGGGAGCCCACAGCGGCGCCCGTGGTGCCCGCGTCGGCCATGGCGGGGGCGGCGGTGCCCAGGGCCATGATGACGCCCGCGGCGACGGCTGCAACCTTCTTGTGCTTCATTTCGATCCTTTCAGCATCGGTGTCATGCGCCGACGCGACCTTCGCGCCGCGCAGCCAGTTTCCTGGTGGTGCACACCGCTGCGGTATCCGTAACGATTGAATTCCCGAAAGGGAACCCGTAAGTGACAGCCAGTTCGACAAGTCACTCTTTTGCCCTGTCATATGAGTGCGTCTCCATGCGGACAGCTCTATGAACTTCGGACGCACTCACACAGTGCTGCGGACTATGCGGACTAGGCGTTGTCCGTGCCGTTGCCCGAGAGGATCGGGATGTTGCTGAGGACGTGCGAGAGCGGCTCGTCGCCCTTGGCCTGGGTCGAGTTCTCGGTGCACTGCTGCTGCTGCGGGGAGGCCAGGACATTGATGTCCTGGACCGCGACCGGGACGAGACCGGCGACCGAACCGACGTTGCCCTTGAGCGGCAGACCGACGCACGGCTTGTTGAGCGAGCCCTGGATCAGCCCGATCTGCGGGCTCATGTTGCCGTACGTGGAGGAGTTGCCGTAGTTCTGATGGGCGTCGTTGCCGCTGAGCGACATCGTCCCGCCGTCGTTTCCGACGGCCATGGCCTGCGGAGCCATCGTGGCCCCGGTGCCCACCACGGAAGCGGTGACGGCCGCGGTGGCCAGAATCTTCTTGATCACTTTTTGTCCCAACTTGCTGTGAACGTCTGGTGTGAACGAACGACCGTGGAGACGACCGTGGAACGCGGACTGATCAACTGCCCTCGCCCGGTTTGGTTCCGTACCTTCACCCGAATGCCACAGCGGGAATATCGACGGCTTGAATGGTCATCGGCGGAGAGCTCTCACGCCCTCCGCCGATGCGCAGATCGCCGCGCCGGATGCGCCATGCCGAGACAGCGGCACGGCTGCCCCGCGGTGCTGCGCACCGCCGGCTGGAGGCCCGCGCCCGAAACGGATCCCATGCGCGGTCTGCGCGGCCATTCCACCACGCTCCCACGCTCCGCCCTGGAGTTTTTCACCCGTCTGCCGAATGAACTCCGTGTGGTATTCGGCGCATTGGATTGCGGCACAATAAGCGCCCCTGGAATCGACCGGAACGGTGAGACGACATGACGACGACGGCGGTGACCGGACGAGGCGCACCACCTCGGACACAGCCCCGGCCGCACTCTGAGGACACGGCTGCCGGCGGCGGTCGGGCGTTCGCGTGGATGTTGATCGTCACGGGTGCGGCGGGTCTGCTGGCCGCCTGGGTGATCACGATCGACAAGTTCAAGCTGCTGGAGGATCCGGATTTCACGCCGGGGTGCAGTCTGAATCCGATTNCGGCGGCGGTCGGGCGTTCGCGTGGATGTTGATCGTCACGGGTGCGGCGGGTCTGCTGGCCGCCTGGGTGATCACGATCGACAAGTTCAAGCTGCTGGAGGATCCGGATTTCACGCCGGGGTGCAGTCTGAATCCGATTGTGTCCTGCGGGAACATCATGGAGAGCGAGCAGGCGTCGGCGTTCGGGTTCCCCAATCCGATGCTGGGGCTGGTCTCGTACGCGGTGGCAGTCGCGATCGGCGTGGGGCTGCTGGCGGGGGCGCGGTACCGGCGCTGGTTCTGGCTGGGGCTGAACGCGGGGACGCTGTTCGGGGTGGGGTTCTGCACATGGCTGCAGTACCAGTCGCTGTATGTGATCGGTTCGCTGTGTCTGTGGTGCTGTCTGGCGTGGGTCGCGACGATCGTGATGTTCTGCTACGTGACGGTGCACAACGTCCGGCACCGGGTTGTGAAGGCGCCCGAGGGGTTGCGGCGGGGGCTGCTGGAGTTCCACTGGGTGCCGCCGGTGCTGTGGATCGGGATCATCGGGATGCTGATCCTGACCCGCTGGTGGGACTTCTGGACCNGGTGCACAACGTCCGGCACCGGGTTGTGAAGGCGCCCGAGGGGTTGCGGCGGGGGCTGCTGGAGTTCCACTGGGTGCCGCCGGTGCTGTGGATCGGGATCATCGGGATGCTGATCCTGACCCGCTGGTGGGACTTCTGGACCAGCTGAACCACGGGCGGCGCACGGCATTGTCAGTGCCCTGACCTAGGCTTCACCGCGTGGAGCCCGATCTGTTCACCGCAGCAGCCGAGGAGCGCCGGGAGAAGGACCCGTCCAGCAGCCCCCTGGCGGTCCGGATGCGCCCGCGCACCCTCGACGAAGTCGTCGGCCAGCAGCATCTGCTGAAGCCCGGGTCGCCTCTCCGCCGACTCGTCGGCGAGGCCGGAGGCGGGCCCGCCGGAGCGTCGTCCGTGATCCTTTGGGGGCCTCCCGGCATCGGCAAGACGACGCTGGCCTACGTCGTCTCCCAGGCGACCGACAAGCGCTTCGTCGAGCTCTCCGCGATCACCGCGGGGGTCAAGGAGGTGCGGGCCGTCATCGACGGCGCGCGCCGCGCCTCCGGCGGATTCGGCAAGGAGACCGTCCTCTTCCTCGACGAGATCCACCGCTTCAGCAAGGCCCAGCAGGACTCGCTGCTGCCCGCGGTGGAGAACCGCTGGGTGACGCTGATCGCCGCCACCACCGAGAATCCGTACTTCTCGGTGATCTCGCCGCTGCTGTCCCGCTCGCTGCTGCTGACCCTGGAGCCGCTGACGGACGACGATCTGCGCGGGCTGCTGCGCCGGGCCCTGACGGAGGAGCGCGGCCTAGGCGGGGCGCTGGAGCTGTCCGCGGAGGCCGAGGCCCATCTGCTGCGGATCGCCGGCGGCGACGCACGCCGGGCGCTGACCGCGTTGGAGGCCGCCGCCGGGGCCGCGCTCGACAAGGGCGAGCAGGAGGTGTCCCTCGCCACCGTCGAGGAGACGGTCGACCGGGCCGCGGTGGCCTACGACCGGGACGGCGACCAGCACTACGACGTGGCGAGCGCCCTGATCAAGTCCATCCGCGGCTCGGATGTGGACGCCGCGCTGCACTACCTCGCCCGCATGATCGAGGCGGGGGAGGACCCGCGGTTCATCGCCCGCCGTCTGATGATCTCCGCCAGCGAGGACATCGGCCTGGCCGATCCGACCGCGCTGCCGACCGCGGTGGCCGCCGCGCAGGCCGTCGCGATGATCGGGTTCCCCGAGGCGGCGCTCACGCTCAGCCACGCCACCATCGCCCTGGCGCTGGCCCCCAAGTCGAACGCGGCGACGACCGCGATAGCCGCGGCCCGGCAGGACGTGCGCAACGGCCTGGCGGGGCCCGTGCCCGCCCATCTGCGCGATGGCCACTACAAGGGCGCGGCCAGGCTCGGTCACGCCCAGGGCTATGTCTATCCGCACGACGTCCCCGGCGGCATCGCGGCACAGCAGTACGCGCCGGACGCGGTGCACGGCCGCCGCTACTACGAGCCCACGCGCTATGGCGCGGAGGCGCGGTACGCGGACGTGGTGGACCGGGTCCGCGAGCGCCTGCGCGGCGAGTTCCGCGAGGACCCGCGCTGACGCCCTTGGGGCTCTGCCCCCGCCCCGTTTCCCGGGGGCTCCGCCTCCGGATCCCCGCGCCTCAAGCGCCGGCGGGGCTGGGTTTCGGCACCGGGGTCGGGGGCGGAGCCCGTCGGCCCCCTTCAGGCCGCCGCCGCCTCGAACAGCGCGTGCATCGCGCGCCGCAGCCCGGTGATGTCGCGCACCGGCTCGGGAAAGTCGAAGCGCGCATCGAAACAGCGTTCCCCCGTGATGCGCACCCGCAGCCCGAACCGGTCCAGTGCCAGCGGCACCGCCCGCTGGGGCGGGCCGCCGGGCGCTTCCGCGCGCTCGCCCAGCAGTCCGCACAGCGACTGCACCTGGTCGCTGTGCGCGGCGTGCAGATGCTGCAGCAGCTCCGCCTCGTGCGCCACGAGCGGGTCGACGGACGCCCGGGCGAACTCCTCGGGCTCGACCTGCTGCGCACCCCACAGATCGTCCACCGACGCCTCGCCGACTTCGAGACGGAGCATCATCAGGCCTGGTTCGGCCACTTCGGGGGCCGTTGTGAGCCAGCCGGAGATCCAGGCGCGTCCGCGGATGCGGTGGGGGACGGACACCGGCGCCACATCGGTGATCTCCAGCACGGCGGGCAGCTCGTCGTCCTGGGCGTGGGTGGCGGCTCGCACGGCGGGGGAGTCTGCGGGATACAGCAGGAACACCTCGCCCTCCGGGCCCGCCACACGGGCCTGAGGCATCAGCAGTTCGGGAGGCACCCCGTCCACCCCCGGGATGAGCAGCACCGCGGAGCATGTACCCTGTACGAGAGTTCGTGTGCGCTCGGCTGCTGACGGCATCCGGGCGGTTTCAAGCCCGCTGGGGCGCGGCTGACCACGATCTGATCGGACCTCCGTCATGATGTCGATGCTCTGGGCGTCGGCGTTGTCTGTGCTGTCCGTGATGGGCGTGGTGTTCCCAGGGCGAGACATGCGATCTCCTTTACTAAGGTGAGCCTAACCTAACCTATATCGGAGGTCTGGAGAACGTGCCTAACCAGTCGCGTCCCAAGGTCAAGAAGTCTCGTGCGCTCGGCATCGCCCTGACGCCGAAGGCCGTCAAGTACTTCGAGGCCCGCCCCTACCCGCCGGGCGAGCACGGCCGCGGTCGCAAGCAGAACTCGGACTACAAGGTGCGTCTGCTCGAGAAGCAGCGTCTGCGCGCCCAGTACGACATCAGCGAGCGCCAGATGGTGCGCGCCTACGACCGCGCCCGCAAGGCCGAGGGCAAGACCGGTGACGCCCTGGTCATCGAGCTCGAGCGCCGCCTCGACGCCCTGGTCCTGCGTTCGGGCATCGCCCGCACCATCTACCAGGCCCGTCAGATGGTCGTCCACGGCCACATCGAGGTCAACGGCGGCAAGGTCGACAAGCCGTCGTTCCGCGTCCGTCCCGACGACGTCGTGATGGTCCGCGAGCGCAGCCGTGAGAAGCACCCCTTCCAGGTCGCGCGTGAGGGCGGCTACGCCCCCGAGGGCGAGACCCCGCGCTACCTGCAGGTCAACCTGAAGGCCCTGGCCTTCCGCCTGGACCGCGACCCGCAGCGCAAGGAGATCCCGGTGATCTGCGACGAGCAGCTGGTCGTCGAGTACTACGCCCGCTGATCGAAGCCTTCGGGCCAAGGCCTTCGGGCCGTCAGAGCGAGCGCGCTTCAGCCCGCCGCCTCCTCGACCCTCCCGGTCGGGGAAGCGGCGGGCTCGCGCGTTCCCGGGCCGACGCCGGCTCCGGCGCATGTCGTCGTCCGGCTCCCGACGGCGCCCTCCGTGCCGCCGGAGGTCTCCGCAGCCGCGCGAGCTCGGCCAGCACTTCGGCCCGTCCGACGCATCGGTTCAGCTCGGAGGGGAGGCCACGGGGGGTTGGTCGCATAGGGCGCGGAGCGTACCGGCGCGTATGCACTGCGTACAATCCGCTTGCGCAACCGCCTTCCCTGGCAGGGCAAATGCGGTATGGGGTGCGACCTGAGGCGCGATAGGGTCGGAGGGCGACTTTTTCCAAACACAGAGAGCGGTGGAGAAGTGTCCGGTGGAGAGGTGGCCGGGATCCTGGTGGCCGTTTTCTGGGCGATCCTGGTCTCCTTCCTCGCGGTGGCGCTCGTGAGGCTGGCCCAGACGCTCAGGGCGACCACCCGGCTGGTGACCGAGGTGACCGACCAGGCGGTGCCGCTGCTCGCGGACGCCTCGGAGACGGTCCGCTCCGCCCAGACGCAGCTCGACCGGGTCGACGCCATCGCATCGGACGTCCAGGAGGTCACCTCCAACGCCTCCGCGCTGTCCACCACCGTCGCCTCCACCTTCGGCGGGCCGCTGGTCAAGGTCGCGGCTTTTGGCTACGGAGTGCGCCGGGCCATCGGACGCAGGACGCCCGCCGAGCCGGAGCGCCGCACCGTGCTCGTCGGACGCACCGTGCCGTCCGCACGCCGCAAGAAGCGGAAGGGCTGACACTGCGATGTTCCGCCGTACGTTCTGGTTCACCGCGGGCGCGGCAGCCGGCGTCTGGGCCACGACCAAGGTCAACCGCAAGCTCCGGCAGCTGACACCGGAGAACCTGGCGGCACAGGCCGCGGACAAGGCCCGGCACAAGGCCGTCGAGACCGGCCAGCGGCTCAGGGACTTCGCCCTGGACGTGCGTACGTCCATGAACCAGCGCGAGGCCGAGCTCGGCGAGGCGCTGGGTCTGCACACGCCCGTCGACGCGCCGCCGCCGGCGCGGGCCCTTCCGCCGCAGCGGAGCCGGGCCGCCCTCGAGCACAGCAAGCCCTCGCATCCCCAGCACCCCAAGCAGACATACAACCGGAATGAGGACCACTGATGGAGTCGGCTGAAATTCGCCGCCGCTGGCTGAGCTTCTTCGAGGAGCGCGGGCACACCGTCGTGCCTTCGGCGTCGCTCATCGCGGACGACCCGACTCTGCTGCTGGTCCCCGCCGGCATGGTGCCCTTCAAGCCCTACTTCCTCGGCGAGGTCAAGCCGCCCTTCCCGCGCGCCGCCAGCGTGCAGAAGTGCGTACGCACCCCGGACATCGAAGAGGTCGGCAAGACCACCCGGCACGGCACGTTCTTCCAGATGTGCGGCAACTTCTCCTTCGGCGACTACTTCAAGGAAGGCGCCGTCAAGCTCGCCTGGGAGCTGCTGACCACCCCGGTCGAGCACGGCGGCTACGGCCTCCCCGAGGAGAAGCTGTGGATCACCGTCTACGAGGAGGACGACGAGGCCGAGCGGATCTGGCGTGATGTCGTCGGCGTGCCCGCCGAGCGCGTCCAGCGCCTCGGCAAGAAGGACAACTACTGGTCCATGGGCGTCCCCGGACCCTGCGGCCCCTGCTCCGAGATCAACTACGACCGCGGTCCGGAGTTCGGCGTCGAGGGCGGCCCCGCCGTCAACGACGAGCGGTACGTGGAGATCTGGAACCTCGTCTTCATGCAGTACGAGCGCGGCCAGGGCACGGGCAAGGAGGACTTCGAGATCCTCGGCGAGCTGCCGAGCAAGAACATCGACACCGGTCTCGGCCTCGAGCGCCTGGCGATGATCCTGCAGGGCGTGCAGAACATGTACGAGACCGACACCCTGCGGGTCGTCATCGACAAGGCCACCGCGCTGACCGGCGTGCAGTACGGCGCCGCTCACGACAGCGATGTCTCCCTGCGCGTGGTCGCCGACCACATGCGCACCTCCGTCATGCTCATCGGCGACGGCGTCACGCCCGGCAACGAAGGCCGCGGTTACGTCCTGCGCCGCATCATGCGCCGCGCCATCCGCAATATGCGGCTCCTCGGCGCTGCCGGGCCGGTCGTCGGCGAGCTCGTCGACACCGTCATCAAGACGATGGGCGAGCAGTACCCGGAGCTGGAGACCGACCGCAAGCGCATCGAGACGGTCGCCCTCGCCGAGGAGACCCGCTTCCTCAAGACGCTCAACGCCGGCACCAACGTCCTCGACGGCGCCGTCAGCGAGGCCAGGGGCGCCGGCTCCACGGTCCTGTCCGGCGACAAGGCCTTCCTGCTCCACGACACCTGGGGCTTCCCCATCGACCTCACCCTGGAGATGGCCGCCGAGCAGGGCCTCACCGTGGACGAGGACGGCTTCCGCCGCCTCATGAAGGAACAGCGGGAGCGCGCCAAGGCCGACGCCAAGGCCAAGAAGACCGGACACGCCGACGTCTCCGCCTACCGCGAGATCGCCGACAGCTCCGGCGCCACGGAGTTCACCGGCTACACCAACGCCGAGGGGGAGACCACCGTCGTCGGCCTCCTCGTCAACGGCGTGCCGTCCCCGGCCGCCTCCGAGGGTGACGAGGTGGAGGTCGTCCTGGACCGCACCCCCTTCTACGCCGAGGGCGGCGGCCAGCTCGCCGACACCGGCCGGATCAAGCTGCACAGCGGGGCCGTCGTCCAGATCCGCGACGTCCAGCAGCCGGTCCCGGGCGTGTCCGTGCACAAGGGCTCCGTCCAGGTCGGCGAGGTGACGTTGGGCTCCACCGCGTACGCCACGATCGACGTCAGGCGCCGCCGCGCCATCGCTCGCGCCCACAGCGCCACCCACCTCACCCACCAGGCGCTGCGCGACGCCCTGGGCCCCACGGCCGCCCAGGCCGGTTCGGAGAACTCCCCGGGCCGCTTCCGCTTCGACTTCGGCTCCCCGTCCGCCGTGCCCGGCACGGTCCTCACCGACGTCGAGCAGAAGATCAACGAGGTGCTCGCCCGCGAGCTCGACGTGCACGCCGAGGTCATGCCGATCGATGAGGCCAAGCGGCAGGGCGCCATCGCCGAGTTCGGCGAGAAGTACGGCGAGCAGGTGCGCGTGGTCACCATCGGAGACTTCTCCAAGGAGCTCTGCGGCGGCACGCATGTCCACAACACCGCCCAGCTGGGCCTGGTGAAGCTGCTCGGCGAGTCCTCGATCGGCTCCGGCGTGCGCCGTATCGAGGCTCTGGTCGGCGTGGACGCCTACAACTTCCTCGCCAAGGAGCACACGGTCGTCGCCCAGCTCCAGGAGCTGGTCAAGGGCCGTCCCGAAGAGCTCCCCGAGAAGATCTCCGGCATGCTCGCCAAGCTCAAGGACGCCGAGAAGGAGATCGAGAAGTTCCGGGCCGAGAAGGTTCTGGCGGCTGCCGCCGGACTCGCCGAGGGCGCCCGGGACGTCAGGGGCACGGCGCTGGTCACCGGTCAGGTCCCGGACGGCACCTCCGCCGACGATCTGCGAAAGCTGGTCCTCGACGTCCGCGGCCGGCTGGACCGACTGTCGGGGGCGAGCGACCGCCCGGCTGTCGTCGCCCTGTTCACCCTGGCCAACGGCCGCCCGCTGACGGTGATCGCCACCAATGAGGCCGCCCGGGGGCGTGGACTCAAGGCCGGTGACCTGGTGCGCACCGCCGCCAAGACGCTGGGCGGCGGCGGTGGCGGCAAGCCGGACGTCGCCCAGGGCGGCGGCCAGAACCCGGACGCCGTCGCCGACGCCATGGCCGCCGTCGAGCGGCTTGTCGCCGAGACCGCGTAAGAGGGCAGAGAGATGACCGCCGCGATGCGCAGAGGCCGCCGCCTCGCGATCGACGTCGGGGACGCCCGTATCGGGGTCGCCTCGTGCGACCCCGACGGGGTCCTCGCCACACCGGTGGAGACCGTGCCGGGACGCGATGTCCCGGCCGCCCACCGGCGGCTGCGTCGGCTGGTGGAGGAGTACGAGCCGATCGAGGTCGTCGTGGGCCTGCCCCGCTCGCTCAGCGGGCGGGAAGGCCCCGCCGCGGCCAAGATCCGCACCTTCGCGCAGCACCTGGCCCGTTCCATCGCCCCCGTGCCCGTCCGGCTGGTCGACGAGAGGATGACCACAGTGACGGCCAGCCAGGGACTGCGGGCCTCGGGAGTGAAGTCCAGAAAGGGCCGTTCTGTCATCGATCAGGCGGCCGCCGTGGTGATCCTCCAGAACGCCCTGGAGGCCGAACGGGCGTCAGGGGCCCCACCCGGCGAGGGCGTCGAAGTGGTTGTCTGATCGCGATACGGTAACGTTCCGCGCCAAGCGGCTGTGTTCGAACAGCCGTCGTGCAGTGAAGAGGACGGCTCGTCGGACGGCTGCCTCGCGGCCCTAGGGGATCGATGACTGAGTATGGCCGGGGCCCCGGCTCCCAACCATGGCATCCCGAGGACCCTCTGTACGGGGACCAGAGATGGTCAGGACAGCAGGCCTCGGCCGGTCAAGACCCGTATGCCGATCAGCCGCAGCAGGGCCATGACCAGTACCAGCAGCAGCCGCAGCAGTACGGCGACCGGCAGGATCCGTATCAGCAGTACGGTCAGCAGCAGTACGGTCACGAGCAGTACAGCCAGCAGCAGTACGGCGAGCAGCGTTACAACGAGCAGCAGTACGGGCAGCAGCAGTACGGTCAGCAGCCGCAGCAGGGCGGTCCGGTGCAGTACGGCCAGGGCTATGGCCAGCAGCAGTACGGTCAGCAGTACGGCGCCTGGGACACCGGACAGCCGACGGCCATGCCGTACGGAGCGGGCACGGCCGACGCCTACGGGGGACAGCAGCCCGGCTACGGCGGGGCGGAAGCCGACCCCTACGCCACGGCCGAGGCGTACCCTCCGCCGCAGCCCCCGCGCCGACGCCGCAGCGAACCCGACCCGGAGCCCGCCCCGCAGGCCGGGGCGGACTGGGAGGCAGAGGACCCGGAGGAGGAGAAACACCCCTTCTTCACAGGAGCCGGCGACGACGGTGACGACGACGGTGACGACGACGCCTCCGCCTCGTCCCGGCGCAGCGGCCGTGACGGCCGCGGCAGGGACAAGGGCGGCGGCGCGGGCAAGAAGAAGAGCCGCAACGGACTCGCCTGCCTCGTCGTCGCGGCGGTGCTCGTGGGCGGCCTCGGCGGCGTCGGCTACTACGGCTACCAGTTCTGGCAGGGGCGGTTCGGCGCACCGGAGGACTACTCGGGCAGCGGCACCGGTCAGGTAGAGGTCGAGGTCCCGGAAGGCGCGGGCCTGGGCGAGATCGGCTCCATCCTCAAGAAGGCCGGCGTGGTCAAGAGCACCGACGCCTTCGTGTCGGCCGCCAACGCCGACCCCAAGGGCAAGACCATTCAGGCGGGCATCTACCTGCTCAAGAAGGAGATGTCCGCAAGAAGCACCGTCGAGCTGATGCTCAGCCCGGCCAGCCGGAACAACCTCGTCATCCCCGAGGGCAAGCGGAACGCCTTCATCTACGAGCAGATCGACAAGCGGCTCGAAGTGAAGGCGGGCACCACTGCCGCCGTGGCCGAGAAGGAGGCGAAGAACCTCGGCCTCCCGGAGTGGGCGAACGACAGCAAGGACATCAAGGACCCGCTGGAGGGCTTTCTCTTCCCGGCCAGCTACCCCGTCGCCAAGGACATGAAGCCCGAGGACGTCCTGCGCAAGATGGTCGCCCGCGCCAACGCGGAGTTCGGCCAGAAGGACCTCGAAGCGGAGGCGAAGCGGCTGGGGCTCGACTCCCCGCTCCAGGTGCTCACCGTGGCGAGCCTCGTCCAGGCCGAGGGCAAGTACAAGCACGACTTCGACAAGGTGTCCAGGGTCGTCTACAACCGGCTCAAGCCGGACAACGCCGAGACCGTCGGACGTCTGGAGTTCGACTCGACGGTCAACTACCTCAAGGACCAGAGCAGGCTGGACATCGGCGCGGTCGACGATCTGCGCAAGATCGACGACCCGTACAACACCTACGACATCAAGGGCCTGCCGCCCGGCCCCATCGGCAATCCCGGTCTGTCCGCGTTCAATTCGGCACTCAACCCCACTCCGGGACCGTGGTACTACTTCGTCTCGATCACCGAGGACGAGACGCTGTTCGCGGTCACCAACGAAGAGCACGAACGCAACCGGCAGAAGTACGAAGAGGCACAGGAGAACAAGGGCCAGTGAGCAGCAGCACAGCCAAGCGGGCGGCGGTCCTCGGATCCCCCATCGCCCACTCCCTCTCCCCGGTCCTCCACCGCGCCGCATACGCCGCGCTCGGTCTCGACCAGTGGTCCTACGACCGCTTCGAGGTGGACGAGGCGGCGCTGCCCGGCTTTGTCGCCGGACTCGACGACACCTGGGCCGGCCTCTCGCTGACCATGCCGCTGAAGCGGGCGGTCATTCCGCTGCTCGACTCCGTCACCGAGACCGCGGCCTCCGTGGAGGCGGTCAACACGGTCGTGTTCACCGACGACGGCCGCAAGGTCGGCGACAACACCGACATTCCCGGCATGGTCGCCGCTCTGCGGGAGCGGGGTGTCGACAAGGTCGACGGAGCCGCGGTGCTGGGCGCGGGGGCCACCGCCTCCTCGGCGCTGGCCGCACTGGCACGGGTCTGCACCGGCCCCGTCACCGCCTATGTACGCAGTGAGGCCCGCGCCGACGAGATGCGCGGCTGGGGCCGGCGGCTCGGCGTGGAGGTCCGCACCGCCGACTGGACCCGGGCCGCGGATGCGCTCGCCGCCCCGCTCGTCATCGCCACCACGCCCGCGGGTGCCGCGGACGCGCTCGCCGAGGCCGTCCCCGAGACCCCCGGCACGCTGTTCGACGTACTGTACGAACCCTGGCCGACCCCGCTCGCCGCCGCCTGGTCCGCACACGGCGGAGCCGTCGTCGGCGGTCTCGATCTGCTCGTCCACCAGGCCGTGCTCCAGGTCGAGCAGATGACCGGACGGACCCCTGCACCGCTGGCCGCCATGCGGGAGGCCGGAGAGCGGGCGCTCGCCGCCCGCTGACGGGTGGATTCCGCCCGGAGCGTCCGCTTACTGGACCACGGACCGGGTCGCGGGCCGGGACGTGGGAGGATCAGAGGGAGAGGCGGGTCACGGCCGTCCTCCCTCGGGAGGCGCAGCCGGGCCGCGCCGTCGCAGTTCCAGGCGCGAGCGAGCATGAGGAGCACCGTTGAGCAGGTTGCGCTGGCTGACCGCGGGGGAGTCGCACGGACCCGCACTGGTGNCTCGGCTATGGCCGGGGTGCGCGGATGAAGTTCGAGCGGGACGAGGTGACGTTCCTGGGTGGTGTCCGGCACGGGTTGACGCTGGGTTCTCCGGTGGCCGTGATGGTGGGGAACACGGAGTGGCCGAAGTGGGAGCAGGTCATGGCCGCGGATCCGGTGGACGCCCAGGAGCTGGCGGCTTTGGCGCGTAACGCGCCGTTGACCCGTCCGCGTCCTGGTCACGCCGACTTGGCGGGGATGCAGAAGTACGGGTTCGATGAGGCGCGGCCCATTCTGGAGCGTGCGAGTGCCCGGGAGACCGCGGCGCGGGTGGCGCTGGGTGCGGTGGCCCGTTCGTATCTGAAGGAGACGGCGGG